>JAGHBF010000046.1 GCA_021161165.1 Candidatus Aminicenantota bacterium | reverse complement strand
TCCTATAACAGATCCTCTCTCCTCACCTGAGACTACCGTCTCCTTTACTATTTACGGGAATCCACTTCAACTTACTAAAAGTATGATCTTTCACAAACAGCTTGCCATGCTAGCCTATGAAAAAATATACATTTTTTCTCCAAATTTCCGAATTGAAAAAGAAGAAATGCAAAAATCTGGAAGACACCTTGTAGAGTTTACTCAGCTGGACCTGGAAGTCAGGGAAGCAGACAGACATAAAGTTATGAGTCTGGGAGAAGAAATGCTGGTTTATGTTATAACGCGTGCAATAGAAGAGGCAAAAGAGGAACTTGAATTTTTCACAAGAAAACTGAGAATTCCGTCCAGGCCCTTTAAAGCCATTACCTATAAGGAAGCATACAGTAAATTCGGTAAGGATTATGAGACAAAACTTTCCCGGGAAATAAAAGAACCGGTCTGGATAGTGGATTTTCCTGAAAAAAGCAGAGAGTTTTATTACAGACAGGGAAAGGACCCGAATTATCTGAGGGACTTTGACCTTATTTATCCTGAAGGTTATGGAGAGGCGATATCTGGTGGAGAACGAGAGTGGAGAGCAGAAAAAACAAGAGAGAGGCTTAGAGGAAAGGGAATCGACGAAAAAGTTTATCTTTCCTATTTAATACTGCTGGAGCATGGCATTCCTCCCTCTGCTGGATTCGGGATAGGAATTGAAAGACTTACTCGTTTCATAGCAGGACTTGATTCAGTGAAGTATTGCAGACTATTTCCAAAAGTTCCCGGAGAATTCGGTCTCTGAGGGGGCAGGCCAGAATCAGATGCTGTTTTAAGAGTCAAGCGATAAATCAAATAGAATAGAATCTTCTCAGTTCAGGCTACCGGCTGATTTACATATGCCTTTTGAAGAGATTATGGAACCGGTTATTGAACATGCATTTTTTCTGAACCATTATCTGAGCATGGGTAGTAATTAAAGAGTTACTGTTCCGAATTCAGCGGTAGGTTAAATACGGATAACGGCTATAAGTATATTAAAATTTTATCAACTGCCCGGTCTGCATGCTCATAATCCTTTCCATCTCCGCCTTCTATTGCTTCCAGAACCAGAACTATTCCCATGTCTGCTTTCTTTGTTTCTCCAGCTTCATTTTTACACTTTCCCGTAGATCTAATATATATGATTTACATTGTTTTGAGACAGTTCTATAATAAAAATGGAAATTTATTAAAAAGGAGAGGGTCTAATGGAATTAAAAGATGCACTCGTTGAACTCATTCGCAGGGCGGCCACCGACCTTCCTCCCGATGTTGAAAAAGCACTTAGAGATGCTTATGAGAGGGAGGATAATGGCACGCCTGCAAAGGCGGTTTTTAAAACCATTCTGGAAAATGTAAAAATGGCCAGGGAAAAGAGCACGCCCATATGTCAGGATACGGGTTCTTTAATCTTCTACATCGACTTTCCGGTAGGAGATGAAGAGAAGAAGTACAGGGAGGCTATTAACGCTGCAGCAGAAGAGGCCACCAAAAGATATTATCTCAGACCCAATGCCGTAAACCCAATCACAGGAAAAAACTCCGGTAACAATGTTGGGATCAATCATCCTTACATTCATTTTCACCAGTGGGACAAAGATGAGGTAAGAATAAGACTTATGCTTAAAGGTGGAGGAAGTGAAAATGTTGGAACTCAGTATAAGCTTCCAGATGCGACCCTGGGGGCTGGAAGGGATATGGACGGTATAAGAAAGGTAATTCTTGATGCAGTATGGAAGGCTCAGGGAAAAGGCTGTGCTCCGGGAACGATTGGAGTCGGAATAGGAGGAGACAGAGCAACCTCCTATATTCTTTCAAAAGAACAGTTCTTCAGGAGAATAGGAGAGAGGCACCCTGAGAAGGTTATAGCAGACTTCGAAACCTCCCTGTACGAAGAAATAAACAGTATGGGGATAGGTCCTATGGGATTCGGAGGAAAAACCACAGTTCTTGATGTTTTTGTGGACTATCAGCACCGCCATCCTGCGACTTTCTATGTGGCTGTTTCCTATAATTGCTGGGCCTTTAGAAGAAAGGAAATGATTATTAAAAAAGGAGAGGTGAGCTATGTCGATTAAATTAAAAGTACCGATTTCTGAAGAAGAGATAAGAAAACTTAAAGTAGGGGATGAGGTATTGCTTTCAGGAATTATAGTAACTGCAAGGGACCAGGCTCACAAACTAATGGTGGAGAAAAAACCCGATTTTATAAGAAAATACCTGAAAGAATCCGTCATATACCACTGTGGTCCTGTTGTTAAGAAAAACAAGGACGGTTCGTGGAGTTTCGTCTCAGCAGGACCCACCACATCTATAAGAGAAGAGCCCTATCAAGCGGATGTTATATGCGAGTATAATGTAAGAGGAGTTATCGGAAAAGGAGGAATGGGAAAGAAAACTCTTGAGGGTTTAAAACGCTGCGGTGCAGTATATTTCCACGCAGTAGGAGGTGCTGGAACCCTCATAGCAAACTCAGTAAAAAGAGTGGTGGACGTTTTCATGCTGGAAGAGTTTGGAACCCCTGAGGCTTTCTGGGTCATAGAAGTAGAGGATTTTCCTGTTGTGGTTACAATGGATTCTCATGGAAACAGTATTCATGAAAGAGTTATGGAAGAGTCAAAGAAAAAATTTGAAGACCTTATAAAGAGCTCAAAAAAGTAGAATAATTCATGAATTTTTATTGGTTATAGAAAGTCAGGGTAAGCTTTTGTGAAATATAGAAGTCAGGGGAGTAAATCGCGCTAATGGAATAGCATAACTATCTAAAGAGACTAAAAAAGACACTATTTTCCAGTAGCGGGATTCAGGGCGACAATTAAGAACCAACCAGAAGAGTGTTTTGACTTTCTGAAAATTGATTCTAAAAAATTCTACATTCATATAAATAAATGAATAAAACATAACGTCGGCATGCCGAAAATTGATTTTTTCTGCTCTTTCAATG
>JAGHBF010000077.1 GCA_021161165.1 Candidatus Aminicenantota bacterium | reverse complement strand
TTAGCTCTTTTTACAACGGATGGGTCTTTTCCGAAATAAACTTCTCTTGCCAGTCTTTTGTACTTTTCTAGGTTTCTCATATTTTCCCTTGAAGTAATAATTGCGATATACATGTCCTTTCCGAGGGTAGTCTTCCCTATCTTCACCAATTTCAATCGTCCTGTAGGTTCAAGGGTCTTAAGATAGTCCACAATTTGCTTATAGTTTGCAAGCTTCCTGTCCGCACCCACTTTAAACCCGAGATATTTTTCCGGTGGATAAACCATTGAAAATAAAAAAGGTAAAATCAATAGAAGTGCGAGAACTTTTTTCATTTTTTTCCCTCCTTAATCGTATTTTACAACCCTAATTGAAAAAAATCATCTCATGTGATAGTATAATTTAACAGGTGGGCCAGTGGCGCAGCTGGGAGCGCACTTGACTGGCAGTCAAGGGGTCGGGGGTTCGAATCCCCTCTGGTCCACTTTACCTATTCGCCGGAGTGGCGGAACTGGAAGACGCAGGAGACTCAAAATCTCCCGGAGCTTGGCTCTGTGTGGGTTCGAATCCCACCTCCGGCATGTTATTTAATAAATGAAAAAAAGCCTTACAATATTTTTAATTCTAATCCTATCTCTTTTTCTTTTAACGCTCATCATTTTCTTTTCTCAGAGAGGAGTCAGGACACTTTCTACTGATTCCTATCTCTATCTGGACCTTTCCGGACCAATTCCCGAAACTTACGCAGGGACATCTCCTTTTTCTAAAGAACTAACCCTCAGGGATATTTATAGAGTAATCCAGAAAGGAAAAACCGACACGAGAGTAAGGGGTTTGTATTTAAAAATAAGTTATCCTCAAATAGGCTGGGGAAAAGCAGAAGAGATCCGAAGATTAATTTTTTCGTTTAAAAAAACTGGGAAAAAGGTCGTTGCCTTCATTGAATATGGAGGGGACCTTGATTATTTCCTGGCAACCTCAGCTGATAAAATATATACATTCCCTGGTTCTTTCATTGAGTTAAACGGAATAGCAGGGGAAAGACTCTACTATAAAGAATTTTTTCACAGAATAGGGGTAAAACCCCAATTTTTCCATATTGGAAAGTGGAAAACCGCTGTAAACTCTTATACTGAAGATAAGATGACTGAGGAAGAGAGAACCCAGATTAAAAGACTCGGCAAGGGAATAATGGATTTCTATATCTCAGAGATAGAAAGAACAAGGGGTATTAAAAAGGGAAAAATACTTCAGTTCATGAATGAAGAGGGAGGAGGCATAGGACAGGAATTTTTAAAAACCGGCCTATTCGACGGCGTGGAAGACGAGGGAGAAGTTCTAAAAAAAGAATTTAAAGGACTTAGTCCTATTCGTGCAAGAAAATATTCGGAAATGGGCTGGAGGTTAACTCCTAACAAAATTGCTGTTGTCTCTATAGAAGGCACAATAAATATAGGTCCATCTGGATTCTTCCCTTTTACCAGGAAAATTACAGGTTCAGACACTATAAGAAATATCCTTGCAAAAGTTAAAAAAGATAACTCTATAAAAGCGGTGGTCGTTAGGATAAACAGTCCAGGAGGATCAGCGATAGCTTCAGAGGAAATAGAAAGAGCTGTAAAGAAACTCTCCATCAAAAAGCCTGTGATAGTCTCTATGTCTTCCTATGCGGCATCCGGGGGTTATTATATTGGTGTAGATGGAGCAAAAATTCTCGCAAATAATTTAACTCTAACAGGCTCCATAGGAATAATTGGTGGTAAATTAAGTCTAAGGGGTACCCTTGAAAAACTTGGGATAAAGGTAGATTCTGTATCCTTTACAAAAACCGCCCTGATGGATAGTCCTTTTAAACCTTATAATGAGCATGAATTTTCCATTCTAAAAAAACGTATGCTCGCCTTTTACAATCTTTTCCTGAAAAGAGTCGCTGAGGGAAGAAATAAATCAGTGGATTACATCGACAGTATAGGAAGGGGAAGGGTTTTTCTGGGTCTGGAAGCAGTGAAGAATGGGCTTATTGACAGGATAGGAGGACTTGAAGACTCTATAAACGAAGCTGCAAAACTTGCAGGACTTAAGTTTTACTCTGTTGAATTTTACCCAAAAAGAAAACCTTTCTGGAAAACTTTTCTTCAGTTGTTTCAAGCATATGATTATTCTTATATAAAGGCCTTCTTAAAGGAAGGAGTTTATTTCTTTATTTATCCTTATTACCAGTTCAACTGAACAAGGAAAGCCCATCTTTTCAATGTTGAAAATATGAATACTTTTTTCATACCTTCAGAGGGCACCACCGAATAATCAGATTCTACGTAAACTGGTATTATTGCATCGCCTTTAAAAGCATAAACTGCTGTAGCAGGGTCTTTCAGAAGAAGTCGTCCCTCTGTTTTGAATATATCAACCCAAAGATAATCGGTAAGTTTCTCCTTTTTTCTTGTAATTGGATTTATCCTGTAAAGTCTCTTTTTACCATCATCGTTCCCGGCTATAAAATAAAGGTAATTATTCCAGTAAACTGCGCCACCAAATTCGTCTTCCAGATCCCTGAATTTTCCTTCACCTGGTCTGAACATATAGCCATTATCCTCTTTATCTCTGCATATAAAGAGATTTAGCGAAGGTTCCCATAGCACAAATTCGAACTCCTCCTCATCTTCCATTAGCCTGTAAGGCACCCATCTGCCCTGATAAATATATCCAACAAGATATTTTTTCCCCTCCTTTTTTCTTATAACCGCAGCATCATCACCATAAAATTTTATCTGAAGGTCTTCACCCCCAAAAGAGGAGTGAGAATCTATTACCAACTTAAAGCCAGAGTCCTTATAATAAAGGTCTCTCAGCTCTAGATATTTTTTTATGCTTTCTGGTATAAATGGAAGTCTGAAAAAATCCGAGACCTTGCTGGCCCTTCCTTTCGAAATGGAATAAACGATAAATCTATGTGGAAAACTCTTTGAATAAAGGAAAAGAAAAGTCTTGCTATTAGCCAGCTTTTTAAAGGGAGAATTAAAAGGTAAATAATTATAATCTTCGCTGTAAATTAGCAAAGTATCTCCCTGTATTTCCCCTATAAATTTTTCATCTGTTAGAGACATAACCACTGTCTTTTTTGGTTTAAGATAACCCTTACGCCAGATATAAAAAACCCTTCTTCCTCTTATTCTGTCCAGAGCTGAAATCACAAGAGTCTCTCCATCCTTCTGGGGATAATAATCTTCAATCTCAAGAAGGAGTGGAATTCTGATTTTCTCCCAGGTTGCAACATCAATTACGTACAGTCCGAACTCATCTGAAAGGTCCGGTCTTCCCTTAATTACAAGAGTTTTACTACCCAACCATTTCGCTGAATCCACCTTCTTTAATTTTTTCCTTGTAACACCGAAAAGGTTTTTTACATCTCCACCATTAAAAAACGAAAGATACAGGTATTTTAACCTCTGGTTTTCTTTTTTCTCTCCCAGGGCAAGCCACTTCCATATGTGCGGGTCCGAAGGTCTGTATAATGAAATTTTTAAAAGAATCTTCCTTGCTTTTTTATATTTGCGGACATTTATGTAGTGAAAAGCCTGAATTTCTCTGGCAAGTGGATCATCTTCAGGTATCAGTGGCTCGATATCCTTCACTGCATACTCATTTCCTATATAAAAAGCAAAATCTGCTATTTTTTCTATAACTTTTCTTGTTTTCGGAAGGGACATTAAAATTTCATGACCTTTTGAATACTCACCTCTTTCAGCATAAGCATTAGCAAGTTCCATACCTATCCTGGCATCCTTTCCATTTTTCTCAAAAATTTCTTCAGCTTTTGCGAGTTCTCCTTTCTCAATGTAGAGTCTGGCGAGAAAAACCTCGAAAATAGGGTCTTTCAGTTTATTCACAGAAGAAATAAGTCTCTTTTCCGCCCTATTTAGTCTTCCCATTTCAAGGTCATAAACGCCCTGTACGAAGGTTATTATT
>JAGHBF010000031.1 GCA_021161165.1 Candidatus Aminicenantota bacterium | reverse complement strand
GCAGACGTCTGTCCAAATTGTGGATATTCCTTTGCAGAGGAAAAAACTGTAGAAATAAAGAGGATTCCAGCGTCTATGTTGCATGAGTTTGACCCTTTAATGGAAAAGCTGGGGGAGAAATATGAGATACTTGGACTTCTGGGACGAGGTGGATTTTCAACTGTTTTACTTGTCGAAGATAAAATTTTAAGGAGAAAATGTGCGTTGAAGGTGCTTTCCTCTGAGGTCGCTGGAAGCAGTCAGGAACTTATGGAAAGATTTAAAAGAGAAGCCAGGATGTATGCTGAACTTGAGCATCCCAATATTGTTCCTATTTACGATGTGGGGTTTTATGGCAATAGGGCATATATCCTGATGAAATTTATAGAGGGTAAAACTTTAAAGGAAATAATTTCAGAGAGAGAGCACCTCTTCCTTTAAATGAAATAGTTTCCATTTCAATTGATATTCTCTCAGCATTGGATTATATGCACAGCAAGGGTATTGTGCATAGAGATATAAAACCCGCCAATATAATTGTTGAAAGCAAATCTGGTAAAGCAATATTAGCGGATTTTGGACTTGCAAAAAGAATTGAAGCAGGGACTCACCTTACAAGGTCAGGAGAGCTTCTTGGTACCCCTCATTATTTATCTCCTAAGCAGGCAAAGGGTGACAAAATAACCTCGGCTTCTGATATTTATTCTTTTGGAATAACCCTTTATGAGATGACCACTGGAAGTCTTCCTTTTTCAGGAGATACTCCTCTTCAGATATTATGGAAACATGTGAAGGAACCTGTACCCATTCCTTCAAAGATTAATCCTGACATACATCCTTTCCTTGAGAAAGTAATCCTGAAAGCTGTTGAAAAGAGGCCTAAAAACAGATACAAAACCGCTGAAGAAATGCTGAGTGAAATTGAAAAACTCAGATTTGAACTTATACCTGAAGAGCTTAAAGTTGAAACAGGCAAAAAAAGATATTTGATTCCTATATTTCTTTTCCTGCTTATCGCGGCGGGAGGAGTTTACTATAGCTCTGCATGGATGAAAAGCCGTTCAAGGGAATCTGTTGTTTCCTCAAAGCAAAAGCCTGTTGCAGAAACCGTAGGAAAAACCTCAGAAACTCCTGGAGTCGGAGGCGAGAAAAGAATAGAGAGGGTGAGTGAAAAGTCAGTTATACCTGAGGAAGGATCTGCTTCTAAAGAGAATATTGCGTCTAAAGATATTACTGACAAGTTTCAAAAAGCCATACAACAGGAAACTCAACCATTAGAAAAAAAGAAAATTCCTGTAAAGACAGAAGAGAAACCTCCTTCTTTAATTTCACAGACTTCGTCGATAAAGCCTGTGGGTGTTCTTGTATTGAGAGCTAATTTGCCTTCTAAATTTTACATTGACGGTGTGGGAATCGGGACTTTGAGCCCGGGACAAAGTAGAAAGATTGAACTGCAGGAAGGACAGCATAAAATCAAATTTGAAACGGAAAGTATATCTCCGGTATCAAGAACAGTAAATTTAACAAAGGGAGAAACGGTTTATATTAACCAGGTATTTCAAGCCTACGGGACAATAAACCTTATAGGGAGCAGTCCCTGGGGGGATATTTATATAGATGGGCAGCGGATGAAGGAAAATATTATAAGAAATTTAAAATTGAAGGCAGGTGTTCATACTATTGTTATTAAAAAGAAAGGATATAAAACTATAACTCAAAGGTTTGAGCTGAAACCCAATCAAACGATAGAAAGATTGTGGTTTAAGCTTGAAAAGGAGGAAAAATGAGAAGAGTTATTAGTGTTTTTACTATATTGATTTTTGTTTTTACAATGAGTGTTCCTGTTTATTCTCAGCAGTCCTCTGATATTGAAAAACTTCTGGAGGAGGGTAAAAAAGCTTATGCGGAAGGGAATTTCGAAAAAGCCATAGAAAAGCTTTCTCTTGCCATCAGTATTATAAAGACAAAATCCAGACTTGTGGATGCTTACCTGACGCTTTCTTTAACCTATTTCACAATAGGAAACGAGGAAAAAGCCAAAGAAGGCATAAAAAAGCCCTTTCAGTTAATCCTAAACTTATTCTGGACCCTGAATACTATCCGCCCCGATTTATTTCGCTTGTGGAAGAGATCAGAAAAAACTATATTGTCTCTGCTACCATTCGAACAAATGTAATTTCTAAAATTTATATTGATGGGACGTTTATAGGAGAAGGTAAATATTTTACAGTCGATATTTCTAAGTCTTCCTACAAATTTACAATAGAGTCTCCGGGATATCAGAAAATCGAAAGAACGGTTCAAATAGTTGAGAACAATCAGATTGTGGATTTTGTACTTGAGAAAATTCCTGTGACTCCTTCTCAAAATAAAGTGGTGGAGAAAAAGCCTGAAGAGCTTCCGGGGAAAAAGGAGGAGGAAAAAACTCCCAGGCAGGGTGTGAAAACAGTAAGTGGGAAGAAGAAAAGATCAAAGCTTCTCTACATACTCGGAGGAACAGCTCTCGGAGCAGTGATACTTGCAGCAGTTCTAAAGAAAGGAACTGCTGAGGCCGGAACTGCCACTCTTGAGATTACTTCAGAACCCTCAGGAGCTGAGGTTTTCCTTGATGGGGTAAATAAAGGAGTGACTCCTATAACGTTAACAGGAGTCTCTGAAGGAAGACATGAGTTGCGTGTGGTTCTTGAGCTTTATGGAGAATGGACAGATGTTATAAATGTCGCAGGGGGACAGAGATATACCATCAATGCAGTACTCTCTCCTTTTAAATACGATTTCTTGGATTGTTTAGGCACATTTGGAAAAGGCAATTACAATTTTTATCACCCATGGTATGTAACATTTGACAATAACGGGAATCTTTATGTTTCTGACCACGATAACCACAGAATAGTAAAATATGACAACCAATTGAGATATAAAACGCAAACTGAACTTTCTCTTCCAACTGTCCTTGTTTACTCTACACATCATTTCGGTCTTCTTGCTCTAAGTGCATATCTTTATTTGATTAAATATAACAATAATCTTTCGCCTGTTGCGGCATGGGACTTTAAACTGAAGATTCCATCAAAGGGTCTTGCAATAGATGATAAGGGTAATATATACGTTGCCGAAACATCTACCGGTTATTTGAAGAAATTTAACAGTGCTGGAGGTTTTATAAAAAAATGGCTGGTAAGAACTGCGAACAGCCAGCCCATAGATGTGGAAGTAATAAGAGGAGAAAATCTTATTGCTGTCTCTTCCTGTGCCTTGAAAAGGGTCTATCTTTTTGACCTTTCGGGGAATGCTAAGGGAAGTATCGGTAGTGATATAGCCTGTCCAGCTGGTCTCGCTTATGATGGAATAAGTCTGTTTGTTTCTTCATATAATGGTGGCAAAATTATAAAATACACACTTAATGGGAAAAGAGTTCTCACAATAGGGGGATTCGGTTCTGCTCCAAGGAAGCTTAGAAATCCTTTTGGAATTTTTGCTACTAACGATGGTTTCATAACTGTGGCTGATTCGGGCAACAATAGAATATGTTTCTGGAAGATAAGTGACCAGGTTATACCCTCAGGAAAGGCAACAATTTCCGTGGTTCGTTCCTCTAAAAATATTCACGGAAATTACATGGAAGGCAGCACTTACAAAGGAATTCCTGCGGTCGTTTCAAAGACCAAGGGGAAAAGGATTAAAAAGAAATAATTATCCGAGAAGTACATCAAGAGCCAGCATATTAATTAAGCCAGCAATAAATGCAAAGGTGGCTTTCCTTTCTCTTCCCCCTCCATGGCTTTCAGGGATCATTTCATCGGACACCACGAATAGCATCGCCCCTGCAGCGAAAGACATCAGAAACGGAAGGAAAGGCCTTGCCAGAAGAATAAGCGTGGCTCCTATTATCTCTCCTATAGGTTCAACAACAGAGCTGAGAAACGTCAAAAGGAAGGCTTTTCTTGGTGAGTATCCAAGTCCTCTCGCTGGTAGAGCAACAGCCATACCTTCAGGTATGTTTTGAATCCCTGATGGTAAGCAATTCTTATTTGTAAGAAAAATATTTTTACTCTACAACGATTTTAATGGTTTTGTAAACAACCAATCTCAACTTGCCCTTGAAAACTCTGTAAACTCTCACTTCGAGAAGTCCATTTTCAGCCAGCACCGTTGTAGTATAGAATTTTTCTCCTTCAGGTATCCATTCTTCATTTGTCATTTTGCCGTTGAAAAAAGTTCTTATGAGGTAGGGTCCTCCTTTAAGAATATTTACATCCACTGCAAGGTTGTAATATTTGCCTCGTTTGAGCTTTTCCCTTGTAACTGTTTCTTCCTCAACATCCTTGAATGCCCCAACCTTTATTCTTATGGGTGTTTCAACAATTTCGAAATTGACAAGGTCGCTGAAATACATGGGAAGTCCATCCTGGTTTTCTCCTATTACCCTTATAAAGTACTTCCCCGGGGGAAATTCAAGGTCCTGTCTTCCCTGTAAATTGAGAGAAAGTTCTTTTCCTTTGCCGGCGAGCACTTCTTCAGGGCTTTCCCCATAAGCCAGCGTGTAATTAAAAACCTGAGGAATGCTTTTCCAGCTTAGTTGTACTTTTTCTCCCGCAAAGAAGATATCTCCATTTTTAGGGGTAATAATTTCGATTTTGTTTTCAATGGCTGAAACATAATAGCGAATAACAGGTATGGTTACATCCAGCTCAGGATACAATTGTGGCTGAGTGATTCGCAGAGAAACCGTATGTAAACTGGGATTAATTGCAGGAAGGCCAGAGACCTTCAGTTCTGTTGTTCCTTTGAAATTAAGTGTTTTATTGAATGATGCAAAGGGTATGTCATCAACTGTCCAGAAT
>JAGHBF010000043.1 GCA_021161165.1 Candidatus Aminicenantota bacterium | reverse complement strand
CAATTGGGGTTTTGAGCTTTTTTTCTTTGATTAAATTTTTCACTTTTTGAATATCAAAAGCAATTGGACCCGCTGTTTTTCTCTTCCTATTTTTTCCCATATGTTTCTGAGCTTATGCAGGGGAAACTTTATAATAGAATTCTCTCTTTAAAGGAGAAAAAGTGATATAATCCTCATCCTGAGAGGTGATAACATGAGAATTTATCTTATAAGGCATGGAGAAACCAGAGGAAACAAGGAAGGATATTTCAGAGGCCGGTCAGATTTTCCCCTAAATGAGAACGGAATAGTTCAAGCGAAATCTCTGGCTGTTGCATTAAAAAATAGCGGAATTCAGAAAATATTTTCCAGTCCGCTTTCCCGTTCTCTTGAAACGGCAAGAATACTTTCAGAAGAAACAGATGCAGAAGTTATAGTGGAGGAAGGTTTTAACAATATAAATTTAGGTCCCTGGGAGGGGAGAAAAAAGGATGAAATAAAGAAGGAATATCCAAGGGAATTTGAAATGTGGATTACCAGGCCTGAAGAGCTGAGAATAGAAGGAGCTGAAACAATTCTTGAAGTGATGGAAAGAAGTGTTAAAACGCTTGAAAAATTGAGAAAAGAGCTCCCGCAACAGGGGATTGAAACTATAGCTATAGTAACACATAGAGCAGTTTTAAAACCTTTAATAGCAGGAATTCTCGAAATTAAAATTCCCTTTTTCTGGAAGATTCATGTTGACACAGCGTCTTATTCCATTCTTGAATATAACAGCAAGAGAGGCTATACACTCAAAGTTTTAAATCAAACCTCGCATCTTAAAAAATTCGTTGTAGAAGAATATTAATTTTTAAAAATCAGTTGATTTTTTTCGAAGAAAGCTGTTATATTTAGAAAACGGAGGTGTGGAATGATTCAAAAGACCAATTTTTACAAAATTAAATTGAAAATAGGAGAAGTTGAGCTGGAGATCGAAGGAGACAAAGAATTTGTAGTTGAAAAATTTGAAGAAATGAGGAGCATCCTTCCTAAAAATCTCAAAGAATATAGTGCTGGCGTGATAGAAACTAAGAAAACCTATGTTGAAGAAGGTGTAAAAAAAAGACAGAGAAAAACAGCGGGTCCAATTGCTTTTGATATTCAAAAAGTGAAAAATTTAATCAAAGAAAAAAAGCTCAAAACCCCAATTGAAAAAGCTGCTGCAATACTTCACCATTTTTCGAAAGAACTTGGAATAGAAAGTTTAAAAACAAAAGATTTAAACAATGCTTTATCACAGATAGGAGCCAAGGTTAAAAATATATACTTTGAGCTCAAAAAAAATGAGGAATCTGAGGAGCCGCTTCTTGAGAAAGTAGGAAGAGGAGAGTGGAAGTTAACGGGTAAGGGGAAATCTCTTTTTGAGTAAGGTTTAAATTTATTCAGCAACGCAAATTGTTAGCAAAAAGAGCAATTTGCAATTTTCAGCTAAAAATTGTAAAAATCCTTATATAAAGTTAAAAGGAGGCGCCATGTGGTATCTTTATGTAATTTTAGTATATTTCCTTGTTCTTACAGGACTAAACTTTTTTAGAGCTAGAAAGATTAAGACACAGGAAGACTTTATGGTTGCAGGACGAAGTCTGAACATAAGGGTTATGGTTTTCACCCTTATTTGCACATGGATAGGGTCGGGTACTTTTATAGCCGGTGCAGAGTATGCAGCACGTGCTGGCTTTTCTTCCCTTTGGATGCCTGCTGGAGCCTGGGTGGGGATAATAGTAATTTATTTCCTCGCAAGCAAAATAAGAACCTTCGGTCAGTATACAGTAGGAGATATCCTTGAGGTAAGATACGGAAAATTTGCAAGATTGTTTGGTGCCCTCGCGCTTATCATAAGTTTTACAGCTATAGTCTCCTATCAGTTTAGAGCAGGAGGCTATATACTGAATGTAATAACCGAGGGAAAGATTACCGTTCCACAGGGGCAGTTCTGGACTGCTGTTTTTGTTATTCTTTTTACTGCACTTGGAGGTATGGTTGCGGTGGCTTACACAGACCTTCCCAATGGGATAATAATTTTAATAGCCACAATAGCGGCGGTTCCCTTTGTGATACATGCTGCAGGAGGTCTAAGCTCTGCATTAATTACTCTTCCACCGGAACATTTCACTGTTATTAATGAAACCTTTGGAACCCACCCTATGTTGAAAGCAGGAAGTTATTTTCTTGCTACCATGCTCCTTCTTCTGGGAGTTCAAACCATGTATCAGAAATTCTATTCGGCAAAGACTCCTAAGGATGCAAAAGTGGCAGTATCCCTCTGGGTAGTGGGTACAATTATAGTTGAGACGGTGGTGGTAGTTATTGCAGTATTTGCTGCTTCCCGTTATTGGCCAGAAATAAATGCCTGGCTTGTCAATCACAAAACAGGCATTGATCCGGCATCCATAGTACTCGTTGCTGCAAAAAAGATGGTGCCTCCAATAGTAGGATTACTTTTAATGGGAGCTGCATCAGTGGTAGTTCTTTCCACAGGAATGAATTATCTTCTTTCTCCAACCACCAACATAATGAGGGATATTTATCAGAGATTTTTAAGAAGAGAGGCATCTCAAAGAGAAATGGTTGCCCTCCAGAGAATAATGGTTCTAATTCTTGGGGTTATTGCATGGCTTCTTGCTGTAAAGATGGAATCAGTTCTTAACACGGCTTATTTTGCCTATACAATTTATGGTGCTTCAATTACCCCTGCACTTATAGCAGCTCTTGCCTGGAAAAGAGCAACAAGAGCAGGTGGTCTATGGTCTATTATCCTTGGAAG
Source organism: Candidatus Aminicenantota bacterium (assembly GCA_021161165.1). Lineage (GTDB taxonomy): Bacteria > Acidobacteriota > Aminicenantia > S016-38 > S016-38 > S016-38. The sequence continues at coordinate 723 of JAGHBF010000043.1, read as the reverse complement.
TGTGACAGCAATAGCACTTAAAGTGTTTTCTGGGCTTTATCCACAGTTGTCACCTGAGGGAGACCCATTTGGAATTCCCATAATTTACCCGGCTTTTTTGATTTCCATTCTTGCACTTATCATAATTAGTTATATGACGAAGCCTCCTTCAAAGGAGGAAATTGCATCCCTTTTCCCGGATGAAAAAAAGTAAGGAGATAAAAAGGAAAAGAGCTGAAGCAAGCTCTAAATACGAGAAGGTACATTACCTGCTCGATAAGGAGGAGTTTATAGAACCCCTTGATGAGGAAATAGAATCCATAAGGGCTAAGCTAAATATAGCTGTAGGTGAAGAAGAAAAAAGAAAGAATATCCTCAAGAAGTTAACAGGTATCCAGCAACAGCATGCTATAAACTCTATGATAGTTCAAATGTTTAATATACTTGTCCCATATTTACTGGAACTTTCGAAAAAACTCTCGAAAATTTCAGAACTTCATAGAAAATTTTATATGTCACTGGTTCCCCTAATCGACTCTAAAGATGAAGAATGGTTTTCGATGGCTATAGAAGAGATAAAAACAAGAGAGGAGAAATTTCAGGAATATGTGGATTCCCTCTCCAATCTTGTAAACGTTGCAAGGACCGTTTCCCTTGAAGGGGGGGAAGGAAAAGAGAAGTTAAAATTTTCTTTTTTTTACTGGTTGGAAGGGAGTTTAAGAAAGGGAGGTATTAAAGAAAATT
>JAGHBF010000146.1 GCA_021161165.1 Candidatus Aminicenantota bacterium | reverse complement strand
GCCCACACTACTCTTCTGTCTTTCAATAATTCATCTATCACTTCAGAAACTTTCTTACGCTCAGGAACCCTTGCTACAGTCCATTTACCCTTTAATATGTCCTTTATCTTCTCAAGGCCATGGGTTTTTAAGGCCATGTCTTTTTCTTTTATACCGGGATAAAACTTTATAACAACTCTATTTGTTCTTTCTATCCGGTCTGGAATCCAGAGGCCTGCGTCAGGATTTCCTTTCCAGTATGACCATCCCACGAATAATAAGATGGTTAAAAATAAAAATAATATTTTCTTCATTTTTCCCTCCTAAAAGGTTATTCCAACAAATCCAGTGGCAGTAATTCCGTTTAACAATCCAAGTGAAAGTCCGGCACTAAATTTTTCTCCGTAGTAAACATTTGTTCCAGCCGTTACCATAATCGGAAGCTTTGGTTTTAGAATCTCCTCCTGGATTCCTTCAAGATCATTAAATTTTTCCCTAAATTTAACGTTACCTCTGTAATAATCAAAGTAAAATCCAAAGTAAGGCTCAAAGGTTTCATTTCCCTCATACATTAAAAGAAGCCCCAGCTTGCCTTCTATATAATAAATTTTCCCATCCACTGACCCCTCAAGGTATGGGGATTGAGAAATATCCCAGCTATGACTCGATACATTGTAAGAAAATTCCGGGTTAAGAAATATGGCAAAATCTTCTGAAAAACTGTAGGGTCGAAAATATCCACCAGCAAAGACCGAAAACGCAGGTTTTGAAAACTTGGTGGAAACTGAAATAGGAAGTTCGTTGAAAACCATTTCATCACCAAAGGACATTTTTCCGTAGGTTCCTCCAAAATAGAGGACTTTTGCTTCATCAATAAGGACAGTTGTATTTACCCCCGCTTGAGTATAATTCAATGTAGCATCCGTATCACCTATCTTTACATTTAAACTCCTGTAACCAAAAATCCCGGAAATGGTGTATTCAAGACCATCGCCTGCATAGATGATTAATGGAAAAATCAAAAACAGGAAAATTTTTTTCATTTTTCACCTCTCCTTTACAGTTTATTTCTTAGTCTTTTCATTGTCAACGCAAAAGACTTCTTTCTCCTGAAGAAGAACCCACCTTCCAGACCAAAACATTACCCTGATTTTGAAATCCCCTTTCCCTATGTTCATGGTCAAGCTTCCTGTCCCTCCTCCCTCAAAATTGATAAGCTCAGTTTTTACAGGCTTCTCATCCTTTAAGGCAAGTATCATGACTTTACCCTCTCCTGTAAAAGAATACGAATACTTTAAAGAAAGCTTCCCCTGTTCGCACCTCATATTCTCAATCACGAATTTTCCCTTTTCAGCACTTTCCTCTCCCTTTATCTCCTTCCTTCCTGGAAAAACAGGAACCCCCTGAAGTTCAAAAACCCTTTCCCCGAGCTTGAAAACCCTCAATCTTGATAGAAATTCTTCTTCGCCAATCCTCCCGGAAAGAAGGGAAAGGACATCTTTAGAATTAGAATCAAGCTCTAAAACTGGAACCTCCGATTTTCTTAAAACAAGGGAATATGTTTTAGCGTATGGGTGCTCAGTCATCAATGCAGAAATCAATTTCATGCTCCGTGTCAAAATATCTTTTTTATTCCAGTCAGATGCCTCACAGCTTAAAACAAGGGCATCTCTGTAGGCAAACAACCGGGCAGAGGCGCATTTCTGTTTTATCAGATAGTTTTTGAATGGAGAAGCAATACTTAGGGCAAACAAAAGATGAAGAATCACTGGAAATACCTCCTGTAAATTTTCTCGAAGATTTCCTGCATGCCATCCGGAATGATTTCAGCCTCCGAATATTCCAGCTTTGCTATAGCGTCAGCTCTTAGAAAAGCATCCTCTTTTTGTATTCCCCTAATTCTCATTTTTAAATAATGATATAACCTTATTCCCACACTATTAAAAAGTTTTATATTTATCCGGCTCCATCCCAAATATCTATAAATTCCGGGAAGGAATGGAATTTTAAGATCTTCAAGTTCAGAGAGACAGAAAATTCCCTTTTCTTTCAAATTTTGATGGTACATTATAAGAGGAAGTCTGTAGATAAAATGCACCGAGTACGGGTCATACGTTGGTCTGAACTCAGGAACTCCCTTCAGTTTTTCATCTTCCCACCAGCTCAACCAGGGAAGATCTTTACCTTTATAAACGTGAATTTTGTCCTCGGCCTGGAATAAGGTTACAACACCTATTTTTTCCAATTCTTCAGTAACAACTTTCCCTCTTCCCAGTAAGTCTTCCCTCCTGAGCCATCTTTCACATTCCTCAGGGGAAAGAACTGTGACTTCTTCCTTCTTTACCTCCTCCGGCAAAAAAAGCAATTTCCATTTACCAGGCTCTTTGAGAAGCAAAAAATACCTTCCAGGAGCCACCCTATCCGGGTTAATCTTCAGACTCCTGGAAAAGGGGACCACTTCTCCAGCAGCGCTTATAATAAGCGCTTCACCATCTGCCTGTAAAAAAAGTCTGCCAGATGTTCTGAGGAAGAAAACTGCAACCTTTTCCCAGCCTTCGTTTTTTTTCACCCCCACACCTATTTGATAAGGAGCCACTGCTAACAAATTAAATACCAGGGAAAAAATGAAAACGAATCTCATTTTTTCTCAAACATCAAATTCCAGAGTGTGCTATCCCCCTTCAGCCAGCGGTCAAACCAGGCAATTATTGTCTTATACCATCCTATTCTGTGTTTATAGCCCATAACCCAGTGGTTTTCCCCTTTAACTTTTACCATTTCCACCGGTTTGCCCAGAAGTTTCAGCGCAGTAAACATCTGGTCGCTTTCTCCTGGAGGAACATTTGTATCATCTGTTCCGTGAAGTAAAAGCAACGGCGTCTTAATCTTATCTGCAAAGAAGAGAGGACTCTGATTAACATATATATCCTTTCTATTCCATGGGAAACTGAATGCTGCTGATACAGCATTGTAGGAATATCCCCAGTATCCTTCGCCCCAGTAGTGTGGAAGGAGACTTATTCCTGCATGGGAAACTCCGCACGCATACATATCTGTTTTTGTAAGCAAATACTGTGTCATAAATCCTCCGAATGAGGCTCCTATTATGCCTACTTTACTGACAAAACTATGAGATTTTATAAATTTTCTGGAGGCTTCTATTATCTGTTTACCCG
>JAGHBF010000035.1 GCA_021161165.1 Candidatus Aminicenantota bacterium | reverse complement strand
CTATATACATTATTTACTCCTCTTATCCACTTATAAATCCATATTATTCTCATTCTTCTCCTTCTCCTATTTTTTCCCACATGTTTCTGAACTTATGCAGAGATTGTATAAGTACTTATATGAAAAATTATATACTTGATTTTGATTGGGTATTTTACAGGGAGAGGTGCTCTACTTGAAATAAATCTTCAAAGCCCTGAGAGGTTCTTAGAGGTTAGCTCCTTCCTGATGATTATAAAAACTTTTCCCTGCGAAATAGGACGAATTAGAGGGTGATTTTGCCCCTATAATTGCCTAAATGTAATTTCTCCAAAAAGCGGGAGCACATTAATGCAACATCCTACTTCTAACTTTAATATTTTTATAAAAGCATAATTTTTAAGCTCATAACTCATGTACTATTTTTTTGGGAGATGGATTCCTTTTTCCCCTTTCCTTGTTATTCTAATATCGATTAAATACAGTGGGAAAAGAATTGAAATATACGCAAGAAAATCCCATAAATCGAAAGTTGAGTTATAAATCTTGAAATACTGCATTGTTTCAATTCCAAAACACACTATTAGGAATAGCACCAGAGTTCTATTTGGGGTAAAAAAGCGTGTCCATACATTGTCTGCTTTGGCTGTGTAAAGTCCTCTAAATAATATATAATTCCAGGCAGGTCCAACCATATCCAATACATATCCCTTCCAGAACGGTCCCAAATCAATCCATATTGTTAACAGTCCAATTCCACAAAGTATAATGAGTAATATAGCCCAATAAGGTGCATATTTATCGTGTATATTCTTTAAGCTGTCCTGTTCCATTGGCATGCTTCTATAACATTATAGAGACTATTTCATCCTCCGCAAATACACATCAGCGGGGATTGAGAAGTCTCTTCAGGCTTCACCTTTAATATTCTTTATTTCTCTAATGAGAATTGGAATTATCTGGTGAAGGTCTCCAACAAAACCATAGGTGGCGATATCAAAAATAGGTGCATCAGGATCTTTGTTTATAGCTATTATTACGTCAGATGACCTCATTCCAACCTGATGTTGAATAGCACCGGAAATTCCACAGGCAATATAAATTTTGGGGGAAACAGTGGTTCCTGTCTGACCTACCTGATGGGAATAGGAAATCCATCCTGCAACAACAGCTGCTCTTGAAGCTCCTACAGCTGCATTCAACTCTTTTGCCAGGTCAAAGATGATTTTGAAGTTTTCTTTACTCCCCACACCTCTACCACCGGAAACGATAATTTCAGCGTCAGCAAGGTTTATCCCTTCACCCTCAATTTTGACAGAATCCTTTATTGTCTTGACCACCTTAACAAGTGATGGATTAAAGGGAAAATTTTCAATACTGCCATCCCTTGTGGGGTCTGCAGGAAGAACTTTCATAACTCTCGGTCTAACAGTCGCCATTTGAGGTCTGTGGTTCGGCGTGAGAATGGTAGCCATAATATTTCCACCAAAGGCCGGCCTTGTCTGGAGTAGGTTTCCACTTTCATCGATATCAAGTTCTGTACAATCTGCTGTGAGTCCTGTGTTTAAATCAGCTGCAACTCTCGGAAATAGAGCCCTACCAAGAGCTGTAGCTCCACCGATAAACACCTCTGGTCTTTTTTCCTTAAGTAAAGAAACAAGAGCTTCACTATAAAGTTCATCATTAAAGTATCTGAATTCGGGTCCACTTATTATATATACAACATCCGAACCATGTTCTATAAGCTTTCTTGCTTCCGTTTCCAGGCCACCATCTCCGATTATTACAGAACTTACACTGGTGCCTCTTTTTTCCGCAAGTTTCCTGCCTATTGAAAGCAACTCAAGGGAAACTCTTGAAAGCTCTCCATGGAGATATTCTGCAAAGGTCATTATACCTGAGAATTCACCAAGCGAAGGGGCAACAGAAACCTCTTCTTTTCTAATTTCTATAGCATCAAATGGACAGGCCTCTTTACATGCTCCACACAATGTGCATTTTTCGTAATCTATCTGAGCAATAGCTCCTACTATTTCTATCGCACCAAAAGGACAATTTCCCTCACAAATCCCGCATCCTGTACAATTCTCTTCAATTACTATAATCCCCTTTATTCCCATTTCTTCTCTCCTAAATTACTCTAAGTTCTTTCAGTTTTTCCACCAGGATTAACGCAAGTTCCTCTGCAGAACCTTCAAATTTTTCTCCCCCCTTTTTCATCTCAGGCTGAAAAACCTTTTTAACGCTTGTGGGCGAACCCTGAAGACCTATTCGGGATTCATCAACATCTAGGTCCCTGGGAGTGAACACCACCGGTTTAAATGTTCTGGCCTTCATTTTACCCCTCAAAGAAGGAAGACGCGGTTCATTTATTTCCTTCACCACCGTCAACACAGCTGGCAAAGATGTCTCAACAACGTCATAACCATAATCAGTTAGTCGTTCCATCACAGCATTATTTTCATTTATTTCCACTATTTTTCTTACATAAGTTACCTGGGGAATTTTTAGCATTGCAGCGAGTTCTGGTCCCACCTGAGCTGTATCTCCATCTATTGCCTGTTTACCAGTGAATATAATCCATGGGTTCCCTATCTTCTCTATTGCCTTAGAAAGCGTATAAGACGTAGCAAGGGTATCTGCCCCTGCAAAAGCTCTATCAGATATAAGAATTCCATCTTCAGCTCCAAGAGAGATCGCCTCTTTCAGAACTTCCTCTGCCTGGGGAGGGCCCATAGTTAAAACTAAAACTTTTCCTTTGCCAGTTCTCTCCTTTACTCTCAATGCCTCCTCAATTGCATGAAGGTCAAAGGGATTACAGATAGATTCCACTCCTTCCCTTATTAAGGTTCCCCTTTCCAGGTCCCACTTTACTTTGGCAGTATTTGGAACCTGTTTTATGCAGACGAAAATGTTCATTTTGCTTCCTTTATTATTCTTGATGCAATTACATTTCTGAGAATCTGGTTGGTTCCTTCATAAATCTGGGTTATTTTAGCATCTCTCATCATTTTCTCCACAGGGTATTCTTTCATATAACCGTATCCACCAAATATCTGCACAGCATTTGTTGTAACCTCCATAGCAACATCGGAAGCGAAAACTTTTGTCATTGCAGACTCCTTGGGAGATGTAAATCCTGCATCAATTGCTCTTGCAACAGAGTAAATAAGTGCTCTTGTTGCTTCTACCTTAGTCCCCATATCCGCAATCATATGCTGAATTGCCTGGAATGAAGCTATGGGTTTTCCAAATTGGTATCTTTGATTGGCATATTTCACTGCTGCATCAAGGGCAGCCTGTGCTATACCAAGAGCCTGTGCTGCAACTCCAGGTCTTGTATGGTCAAAGGTTTTCATTGCAACAATAAATCCCCTTCCCTCCTTTCCCAGGACTTGACTTTTATGCACTCTGACATTTTTCATTATGACTTCCCTGGTAACAGAGGCCCTTATACCCATCTTATTCTCCTTCTTTCCAAACTCCAGCCCCTCCATTCCTTTCTCGAGAATAAATGCAGTGGCTCCCCTTGCTCCTTTGTTAGGATCTGTAAGGGCTATAACTGTATATATATCAGCTTCTCCTGCGTTTGTTATAAACTGTTTTGTTCCATTTAAAATATAATAATCTCCGTCCTTCTCTGCCCTTGTCTTTATGTTGGCTGCATCGCTGCCTGCCTCAGCCTCCGTCAAGGCAAAAGCAGCAAGGGTCCCTTCCGCTATCTTAGGAAGATATTTACTCTTCTGTTCCTCGCTTCCGAAAAGGATTATTGGGAAAGCCCCTAAAGCTGTTCCTGCATATGCAAGAGCAATTCCTCCACATCCCCACGAGAGTTCCTCTACTGCAAGCACCATAGGAAAGATTTTTGCACCCAATCCTCCATATTCTTCAGGTATAAACACTCTGAAAAGGTCGCTTTCTGCCATTATTTTTACTATGTCATGGGGAAAAATTTCCTCTTCATCGTACTTCTGTCTAACAGGAATGATCTTCTCTTCTGCAATCCTGTGAGCAAGCTCCTTTACCATAAGTTCTTCTTCACTTAAAAAATACTTCATGATAACCTCCTATGAATTAAATTGCTATTATTTTAGCAAAATATTCTTTCTCAGACAGTCCTGAAAATTCGAAATACTCTAAAATGGAGGCTCTTCATCGTCAATATCTGGCACAATGGGTTCTTCTGGTTCTTCAGATTCACCAACGTCTGGGACAGGAGAAAATTCTTCAGAAGCTCCTCTTTTATCAAGAGTAATTATTTTTTCTGCCTCAATTTCAGTCCTGCTTCTTGTCTGACCCTCAGGGGTTTCCCATTTTCTCGTTCTCAATCTTCCCTCAACAAGAATTTGTCTGCCCTTTCTCAAGTAGTCCCTTACAAACTCAGCAAGCTTCCCCCAGCAGTAAATCGAATGCCATTCGGTCACTTCTTTTTTCTCTCCATCCCTGTTTATATAAACCTCAGAAGTAGCAAGAGAAAATCTTGCAATCGCTCTTTCCCCCTCTCCAGAGGGGAAATATCTGACCTCCGGGTCTCTCCCGAGTCTGCCTATCAATATAACCTTATTAAGGGATGCCCTTTCTCTCAAAAATATCCTCCTACTATTTTATAGAGGAAGCCTCTTTAGAATCAGGAAATCTTGTTTTCAGTTCACTGAGATATTTCTGAGCTTCCTTATATTTTCCAATCTTCCTATAACAGTTCACAAGTTCGAGCAAAGCAGCAGGAGCTTTATCACTATCAGGATACTGGTCTAATATTTTCTCAAACCATATAATAGCAGCAGAATAATTGTTCATCCTGTAATAGCATTCTCCACACCAGAAAATAGCATTATCCGCCAGAGGGCTTTCAGGATATTGTTCTGCATACTGTTTAAAATAGGTCATGGCTTCCTCGTATCTTTCTTTTATATAAGCATCGAAGCCCTTCTTGTAAAGTTCCGAGGCTTCCTTCGCATTAAAAGAGCAAGATGCCTCCTGGGTTGGCTCTTTCAAATCCGTTGACCCTTTCTCCTTTCCCTCACCTCTGGAAATTTTAAGCAATAATTCATCAAACCTGGCCTCTAATCTGGATATCCGCTCCTCAATCATATTAATTCTCTTCATTATATCCGCGTTTACTCGATCAGAAGTTTTTATGGCCTCTTCCATCAAAACAAACTGTTCCTTCAATTGTTTTACATCTGCTTTTAAAAGGTCAAACTCTTCCCTTGAAATTATTGAAACTACTACTTTTTCACCTTCTTTTTTCTTTGTATCCTTTTTTCTTTTCCTTATAGCAAAAAGAGGTAAAACTAAAAACAGAATTAGCAGAAGAGAAAGCTTTTTCTTCATCTTGCTATGATGACAAATTCTGCCCTTCTGTTCTTTGCCCAGGCTTCCTCATTATGTCTTGGGTCCAGCGGACGGCTCTTGCCATAGCTAACTATTTTGATTCTATCTGGAGAAATTCCCATGCTTATAAGGAAATCTCTTACTGCCTTTGCCCTTTTCTCTCCGAGGGCAAGGTTGTATTCTTCAGTCCCCCTTTCGTCACAGTGCCCTTCAATAAGGACCTTTACAGTGGGATGTTCCTTCAGCCACTGGGCATTTCTTATAAGAACGGGCTTCTGATCTTCCCTTATATTGTACTTATCAAAATCAAAGTGAATTCTGTGAAGATATCCTTTCCTGTTTATTTCCTCAAGACTCATATTTTCAATATTTTCTTCCTGAACCTGAGGTTTAACAATTGGTTTTTCTTTCACCTCTTCGGTTTTCTTCTGGGGAGCCTGAACTCCTGGAGCTACTACTTTCACTGGTTCTTTCTTTTTACACCCTCCAAGGGTAAATAAAAAGGATAGAGTGACAAAAGCAATTGCAAGTTTTTTCATCTTTTTACCTCCTGTATTTAATTTTAGACCATGATGGCATTTGATTGTTTCCCCTCTGGGTTAATTGTCTGAGATTTCTGCCGTCATAGTCCATTATGTAGATCTGATATTTCCCACTTCTATTGGAAGAAAAAACTATATGCCTTCCATCAGGTGAAAAACAAGGATTCTCGTTCATGGAAAGACCAGAGGTAAGCTTTATCACTTCTGAAGTAGAAAGGAACAAAAGATAAAGATTAAACTTTCCCTCTATCCTGCTTACATATATTATTCTATCCCCATCAGGAGCCCAATCAGGAGAAGCATTGTAACTACCCTGAAACGTAATTCTTCTTACATCACTTCCATCCCTGTCCATTATGTAAAGCTGAGGATATCCACTGCGGTCAGACGAAAACAGAATTTGCCTTCCATCTGGAGACCACTTTGGAGAAAGGTCTGAAGCCGGAGAGAAAGTAATCCTTCTTCTCTGTTCGTTTTTAAAATTATACATATAAATTTCATAATTTCCTGGTAAAGACGATGAATACAGCAGAAGATTATCATCCAGGGAAAAATCAGGAGTTATATTTGAACCTCCAGTTGCAATAAGCCGGTCCCTCCCTTCATAAATGTATCTTACGAACAGGTCAGGTGTTCCTCTTCTAAACGATGTATATGCAATTTTCTCCCCATCTCTACTCCAGGCCGGAAGCATTTCCATAGCTTTGGTATAAGTTAATCTGATTTGATTGGCTCCATCGTAGTCCATTATATAAAGCTCTCTGTTTCCATCGCGGTCGGAAATAAAGGCAATCTTAGATGTAAAAATCGGAGGTTGACCGAAGTATTTAAGAAGTTCATCCCCCATTTTATGAGCCATAAGTCTTACGAATTTCGCCTTTCCCACATAGCTCTTCCCGAAAATAAAGTTTCCTGTTCTGGTATCGTACAGCTTCCCTGAAAAACGAAGCTTACCCCCGGGTTCTTCCACAACTTTCCCGATAAACAATACTGTTGCTCCTACAGATTCCCATGCTTTCAAGTCCGGTTTTTCCGGATTTCTGTCCTTTACAATGGAAAGAAGAGAAGGAGATAAGGGATCAAAAACCCGGGAAAAAGAAAGGTCAGCCTTAAAAGTATCCTCAATTTCCGTTGCTGCACTTTTACCATTATTAGAATACGTCTTCGTTATAAAGTCTGGAACCGCAATTCTTATTGCAGGAACTCCTCCCTTAATTCTTATGGTCACTTCCTGCTGAGCAAGTAATCCTATTGCAAATACTAGAAATAAAAATCTTCTCATCATTAAATACATTTTACTCAAATATAACTCTTATTGCCAGAAATTCACCATCGTAATTTTTTGGCAATTTAGGGAAAGGTTCTGCATCTTTTACTGCTTTAAGAGCGTAGGAATCGAATCTTGAGATACCACACGGCTTCTCAAGTTTTATTTCTATTATTTTTCCATCCCGGTTGACCTTAAAATAAACCCAGATTTCTGCTCCAAGGCTTTTGCCTTCTGTTAATTCAAACCAGTTTAATCCAATCCTTTCCCTCACGGTTATGAGATAAAAAGGGAAAGGAAAATTTCCCAGCTGCATTCCACCTTCGCCCTCTCCTGTGCCCATACCTGAGCCTGTTCCTATACCTGTGCCTGAAAACGATATGACAGGTGCATCTGTAGGCTCACCCTCGGCTTTTGCAGTTTCCTTTAGACCCGATTTTCTCTTTACTATAACGCTGGATTTTTTTCGAACTACGTATTTCCTCCTCGGTTTTTTGTTTTTAACAGGGTAAGTCAATTTCGGTTTTGCTTTAATTTTTGAAACTTCCTGTAATTCTCTTACATGCCCTGCTGATGCTTTCCCCCTGCCACTGCCTCCTCCACCTGCGGGGAACTGTACAAGAGAGACAAAATATTTGAATTCCCTGCGGCTTTCACTTCTCCATGAACTGAAAACTGCAACTGTAAGAACAGAAAGATGCAATAAAAGAGAAAAGATCATTCCAGAACCAAGAAGTTTTTTTTGTTCCATCATCTTTTAGGCTGAACTACCATGCCCACAGTTTCTATTCCGCTTTTTTTTATTATGTCAAGCACCTTAATAACCTTTCCATAGGGCACGGATTTGTCAGCCTGAAGAAATACAACTTTTTTGGAGGCTCCGTGAAAATATGCTTTTAACTGTTCCTCAAGAAGCGCCTGATGGATTATTTTCTTACCAAAATATATGTATCCTTTTTTGTCTATTGTTATTATCAACCTATGTTCGGCAGGGGCCTGGGCCGTTTCTGCCTGTGGCAGGTCAACATCTATTCCTGCTTTAAACATGGGAGCAGTTATCATAAAAATTATCAAAAGAACCAGCATAACATCCACCAGAGGGGTAACATTAATCTCTGCCATTGCCCTTGGTGGACTATAGATTCTCTTCCTTAGCATCTTTACTCAGCCTCTCAGCCATTATTAAAATTTCATTTGAGAAATTTTCTGCTTCCTGTGCAAGGTCCTTTATTTTAGCTGAAAAATAGTTGTAAAAGATAACCGCTGGCACAGCAGCGAAAAGGCCCGCAGCAGTTGTAATAAGGGCCTCTGCGATACCTGGAGCTACTGCCACAAGTGAGGCCGTCTTTTTAAGTCCAATCTGATGGAACGCATTCATAATTCCCCAAACTGTTCCAAAAAGTCCTATAAAGGGAGCAGAACTTGCTGTTATGGCGAGAAAGGAAACGTAAGATTCCAGTCTCTTAATCTCATCCGTAAGTTCCTGCACCAAGGCTCTCTCTAAGGACTCCAAGGTTCCTATTCTTTTGTTTCTGATGGCATCATATACATTTCTAAAAATCCTCGAAAACGAAGAATTGGAGTATCTTCTGGCAATTGCTTCCATATCCTTTATAGTCCTGGCTTTAAAAATTATCCTTTTTACAAGGTTGTTTTCCTTTTTAACTGCTTTAAGGAAGAAGAACTTAGCTATTATTATAGCCCATGAGTAAAAGGAAAAAGCCAGAAGGGTAAATATAACAAGCTTGGCCACCAGCGTGGTTTGTGAATACAATGCAATTACATCCATTTCAAGAAATTTTATAATTTTTTCCCAGACTTGTAAATAAAACAAAAAGAGTTTATGATTTTTTTTATAAACTTCCTGAAAGAGGAAATTTGAATCGGAGGAAAAATGGCCAGAATGCAGGGTTTTTTAATAAAAACAGCAAAAGTTTTAAAAGAAAAAGGCTTCCTTAGACTCTCAATGTGGTTTCTTGAAAGGGCAAAAAAAATTGATGGGAAGGAGGTCGAAAAATTACTGGAGGAGCAAAAACACGAATATGCTTCCTATCTTGAAAAAAAGGCAAAAGAATATGAAAAAAATGGAGATTTTACTGAAGCTTTACTTCTTCTGGAAAGAGTAAAAGACCTCGGGAAGGAAGTAGATGAAGAATGGATGGAAAGGGTAAGAGAAGAATCCAGGAAACAGAAGGAATTCGAGACAAAACTTCTTCTTAATCCTTCATCTATGGGATTTCAATTCGCAAATCAATATCGTAAATGGCTATTTTCCTTGACCGGAACCCCGAGGCATTCTTCAGAAGATGATAGTTCCAGGAAAGTAGTCCCCCCAGAAATATTTAAAGTATGGAAAGAAGCATACAAAAATCCGGAGGACTACGAAAAACAATATAAGCTTGCTCTTAACTTTTCGGTTTACGGATATATATGGGAAGCAATCCTGCAGGCGGAAAAGACAGAAAAACTAAAAAAAACTCCTGAGATAGAATTTCTACTTGGCATTTTATATATGGATACAGGTGAAAAGGAAAAGGCCGCTGAAAAATTCACATGTGCTATAGAACTTGATCCTGAATATCAGGAGGCATACTATTATTTGGGAAGGCTTTTCTCTGAAATAGACGATGAAATTGCCATCCAGTATTTAAGGAAATGTATAGAAATTGATCCCACATCAGACATAGCTGAAAGCGCAATAGAAATTTTGGGAGGAATAAAAGAGACTATAGAAGTCTAAAGATTAAGTTCCCTTACAACTGCTTTTATCATTGCATTCAAGTTTATTAGATATGCCTCCCTTGGCTGTTTCAGTCCTAATCCCTCATACTCCTTTTTGAATATTATCTCTGCCACTTCATTTTCGTTTTTTTCCTTAAGGTAAAGTTCCTTTATTTCTTCTTTAAATTCTTCCGTTCGTCTAAGTGCTCTTAAAAGGAATCCTTCTGTTTCATTTTCCTCAAAAATACCCCCGTGTCCCATGGCAAGCGAATAACTGGAATATTTCAAAATTTTTTTTAGGGAAGAATAATAAGCACTGTAACTTGAGAGAAACTGTGGTCTTATATATCCTTTTTCTTCAACCCCTGCAGCATCTCCTACGAAAATAATTTTCTTATCAGGAAAAATAAAGGAAACCGAACATTTCGTATGCCCCGGAGTTTCTAAGACCTCAAATTCATCTATTTTATGTCCTTCTTTTACCACTATATCAACTTCAAAAGGTTCAAAATCATATGTGTGGCTGGCACCAAAAACTTCTTCTGCTTCTCTCTCCAGGCTTTTTATTAGCTCTATTGCTTTGGGTTTCTTAAGAACCTCGGCGGTCTTTTCTGAAGCTACAATCTTCATGGAGGGAAATTTCTTTTTTAATACTGGAGCCGCACCGATATGGTCATAATGCGAATGAGTAAGAAGAAGATAATCGGGAATAAAATTGATTTTTTCTAAATCCTCCAGGAGTCTGGGAGCCAGAAATGTAAATGCTGCGTCCACCAAATAGTTTTTTTCGCCCTTTATGCCGTAGACAGGCATTTCCACATCAACGAAAATGAATATCCCATCTCTATAGTGACCTGTACTGTTGAACATAAAGTAAATATAACCGAATGAGTTTATTATTTCAATACTCTTAAAGCTTTTCTCAAAATTCTATATAATAAACTCAACAGATGCAAGGAGGTTATTATGAAAAAAATCTTTCTTTTCACTTTAAGCGTTTTACTTGTTTTATCTGGAAAAGCTATGGGTCAAAAATTCAAAAACCTTGCCCTCACGCCGCCTATGGGATGGAACAGCTGGAATTGCTTCGGACCGAACATAAATGAAACATTGATCAAGGAAATTGCAGACGCTATGGTTAGCACCGGAATGAGGGATGCAGGATATATATATCTCGTCATTGACGATGGCTGGCAATTAAAAAGAGATGGAGACGGGAATATCATTCCAAACCCAGAAAAATTTCCTCATGGAATGAAAGCAGTGGCTGACTATGTACATTCAAAGGGGCTTAAGTTCGGAATTTACTCTGATGCAGGGAGAAAAACATGTCAGGGACTCCCGGGTAGCAGAGGTTACGAATTTCAGGACGCAAGAACTTATGCCAGGTGGGGAGTTGATTATCTCAAGTATGACTGGTGCTATCACGGAAAACAAAATTCTGAGGCTTCCTACAAACTCATGCGGGATGCTCTATATAAAGCCGGACGCCCTATAGTATTCAGCATCTGCGAATGGGGAACCACCAAGCCTTGGACATGGGCTAAGGATATAGGACACCTATGGAGAACCACAGGCGACATACAAGACTGCTGGGATTGCGTTAACGAGTGGGGTGGGATGGGATGGACTCTCATCCTTGACAAACAGGTAGGACTTGAAGCATATGCAGGTCCCGGGCACTGGAATGACCCAGACATGCTGGAAGTTGGCAATGGAGGGATGACTATCAAGGAATACAGGGCTCACTTCAGTATGTGGAGTATACTGGCTGCTCCTTTGATGGCGGGAAACGACATACGACACATGAGCAGTGAAATAAGGAATATACTTACAAATAAAGAGGTTATAGCGATCGACCAGGATCCACTTGGCAAACAGGGAGTTAAAATAACTGACATAGGTGATTACGAAATCTGGACAAAAGAACTTTCAGGGGGAGAACTTGCTATAGCTCTCTTGAATAGGGGCCTGAGCCCGATTAATGCAGTCATAAGATGGGGATGGATTTTAAGAAAATTCGGGTTAAAAGATAAAAACTACAGGCTAAGGGATTTATGGAAACACAGATTTGTAGGAAACACATCCAGAACATTCAGGGCAAAAGTTCTTCCTCATGATGTGATACTTTTAAGATTGACCAGAATTTCTACTAAAAAATAACCTTAAATTTCAATAGAGACTGTTGCTTTTTTTATTTATGTGGCGAATCTTCTTATAAAAACTTCATTGTTGCTCTTCCCATTTTAGTTTCAACAGAGCAACTGGCCTTTTGTCCTTTTTTCTCTCTACACTATGTAAAAAAAGATTTCCATCGGAACGGGTTTTCAATGTTAATTCATCCCCCACCATAGCCTCAGCTTTGAAGTTTATGTCAAAGACTTCTATTCTAAATTTCTTTAACCAGGTTACTTCATAAGAATCAAGAACGACTCTAAGGTATTGAGCATTATTCATATGCATATTAACATCTACATCGCTATTCTTTACGGTATAATTCCCGGAAAAAGACATATTTTCAGAGGGAATTAGCTTTTCAGGCCTTTCCTCAAGGGCTCTCATTTCTGGATAAAAAGGAAAGTCGAGATTTAAATTGGTCAGGAAAACCGGTTTTTTAGTTTCAATGTTCACAAGTGCCCATTCGCTCACTGCACCTAACAGTTTTTCTCTCTTTTCTGAAAATATCTCAAAATGCCTTATTGACAAAAGTCTTGTCCTTTCCTTTACCCATGTTCTCAAGCTTACAATCTCCTTCCATCTGGGTATTCTGTAAATTCTAACTTTTATCCGAGAAAGCACCCATGCCCAGTTGTTTTTTATCATGTTCTCGTAGCCCAAACTAAAAGCATCGGCATGTTCTCCGGCAGTTTCCTGAAAGATTCCAAGAAGAGCAGGAAGTGAAAGATTACCGTTAAAATCTGCCTGAAATGATCTTATTTTAAAGTCTTCTGTCCAAATACCTGGCTTGTCCATGAATATAAAAATAACATTATTTAGAGTATAGATAAAATTCTTTAGGAAAAGGTTTCTAAAAATAGGGAGTAGGAAAAATAAACTAAAAAACTACATCGGATTCCTTATATTTTTTACTTTTTCTATATAAAGGATTATTATTTTATACGAAATACAATAT
>JAGHBF010000037.1 GCA_021161165.1 Candidatus Aminicenantota bacterium | reverse complement strand
CTGCTATCTTAACATCTTCGATATCATCCCTTTCCTCTTTGTCTATAGCCTGGTGCAAATTGGGGTCAAATTCATCTGTCATTTTAAGCTCTTCCACTCCTTCTTTTTCAAGCAACGCTCTTAATTGTTTATAAATTAAAACCACCCCATCCCGGAAGCTCTCAGGATTCTCTTCAGTATACCCCTCCAGAGCTCTTTCAAAGTTGTCAACCACCTCAAGCAATCTTCCAAGAAAATCTCCAAGGGCATATGTCTGAAATTCTTCCTTTTCCTTTTTAAGTCTCTTCTTAAAATTATCAAAATCAGCAAGTTTCATAAGATACTTATTTAAAAGTTCAGCGTTCTCCCTCTCAAGATTTTCCCTTTCTTTTTCCAGCCTCCTAACCATTTCAAGACACTCTTTGAGGCTGTTGTTTTCTTCTTCTCTTATCTTTTCTATTTCATCATCAATATCAAAGACCTTCTCGTCTTTATCATCTCTGTTTTCACTCATTATTCACCTCCAGAATGGTATTCCTCAAATAACCACCAAGATTATCCAGAGCAGCAAGGGCTTTTGTATAACTCATGTATTTTGGGCCAAAAATCGCAATTATTCCCTTGGGAAGATAAGAATAAAGCAGAAAAACGCAATCTTTGCTGTAATCAAAGGGCATCTCTTCTCCCCAGATCACTTGAATTTCATGTCCCAGCTCCAACCTCCCCAGGAAATTCAAAATTTCCTTTTTTTGCTCAAAAAGTTTAAGAATTCCCCTTATCTTTTCAAAATTTCCCTTTAATTTTTCCACTATAAGAACTTCCCCCTCAACATAAATTTCCCTTTCTTCCATAAACTTGCGCATAAATTGAATTAACTCCCTTAGTAATTTTCCTCCCCTTTGAAATCCTTCTTCTATTATATCAGCAACCTCTCTCAATGTTCTACCCTTAAAATTCAAATTCAATATATCAGAAATTTTATCCAGTTTTTCCTGGGGGTAATCCCTATCAATAATGACCGTCTTTGTCAAAAGAAGGCCCTTTAGTGACCTTAGTATTACCAGAACAACATTCTCCTGCAATCTAAAAAATTTAACATGAGAAAAGGGTATGTAAAAAAAGGAAGGGGACACAAGAAGTGAAAGGTTTTGAGACTTTTCACTGAGCACTCTCGCACTCTGTTTTATGAGCTCTTCGAGATTTTCGGTAAATTTAATATCTATTCCCTCAGTCTGTTTTTCTCTTTTCCATGGTTTCACCTTCAAAAGACTGTCAATATAAATTTTTAAAGCCTTTTCTGTAGGAATTCTTCCCTTCTTTGAAGGAGAAGAAAGATAACCTTTGGCTTCAAGCGAGGCCATTATATTTCTTACAGTAGGAGGAGATGCTTTAAATGAAAGTTTCTCCGCAACATAGAAAGAATTCGCCCATTCGCCTTCTTCTGTATATTTCTCCACAATTATCCTCAGAACTTCCCTTTCTTTAAAATTCAAGCCACTTCTCACCATTTCATACTAAATTATATTACATAATCTTCTCTTTTTCTATTGTAACACCGCCACAGAAGTATGGTAGCGAAAGTTCCTGGACTTTTGATTTAAATTTTATGCTCCAAACTTCTTAAGCCTCAAAGCATTGGCCAGCATCAATGCCATACCTTCTTGAGCATAGAATACTCCCAGACTCCCCTTTCTACATTCTCTCTCTGTAAATGCTTTTAGATCATCATTGAAACAATAGCTGGACTTCAGCAAAAAAGGAACAGGATGCCAGGAATGTGACTTCATTTTTGAGGGCGTTGAATGGTCGCCAGTTATGACAAGTACATCCGGTTTCAGGGCAAGAATCTGGGGAAGATGAGCATCAAATTCTTCTATAACTTTAACTTTATTTTCAAAGTTCCCGTCTTCTCCATAGCTATCCGTTTTCTTTACATGTAAATAAAAGAAATCATATTTCCCCCAGTTCTCTTTCAAGGAATTGACCTCATCTTGTAAACTCTCGCCAGTATCCAGGATATCCATACCAACCAGCTTGGCAAGACCTCTGTACATTGGATAAGTGGCAATGGCTGCAGGTTTTACTTTGAAAATTTCCTCCATAGAAGGTATATCGGGATATTTAGAAAAACCTCTCAATAGCACAGTATTCGCAGGATGTTTATCTTTAAGTATTTTTTCCACCTCTTTAATAAATCTTGAAGCAATCTCTGCGGTTTTGCCAGCCTGAGGAGCAAGTGGTTGAGGAAGTTTCTGAGGAAGTCCTTCCTTTTCGGGGTCACCGTCAGAGACTTCATCAGAAAGTCCATCGCCCCTAAGGATAAGCACAAATCTGTGTTCTCTTCCGGATTTTAATATAATTTCCACATCATCTATTTTCTTTAATCTATCAGAAATTTCCTTTATCAGCTGCCTGTTTACCTCTGTGGGGATCCTTCCAGCCCTTCTATCGGTAATTATCCCATTCTCAATGGTGGCAAAATTCCCCCTCACCGCCACATCCCTTTTTGTTACATCCATCCCTACACCCAGGGCCTCCAGTATTCCTCTTCCTATTTCATATTTTATAGGGTCATAGCCAAAAATAGCCAAATGGGCTGGTCCTGAACCTGGAGTTATCCCTTCCCTTACAGGAATAGAAAGGCCACATGAAGATTCCTTTGCCAGCGCATCAAGATTGGGGGTATTTGCTGCCTCAAGTTCTGTTTTCCCGTCTTTGAAAGGAATTCCTCCAAGACCATCAAGGACTACCAGAAGTATTTTCTTTTCATTTCTAACGGTGAGCATCTTAAAGAGTTCTTCTCTCTCCATAATTTCACCTCCGATTAAAAATTTTATATCATTAAAAGGTGGAATTTAAAGAAATCATAAAGACCTTCGGAAAAAAGAAAATCCTTGTTATAGGGGATTTAATACTTGACCACTATATCTATGGATATGCTGAAAGAATTTCAAGGGAAGCTCCCATCCCAATTTTAAGGTTCGAAAGCGAAAGATACGAACTTGGAGGAGCTGCAAATACCGCAAAAAACATCGCCTCCCTTGGAGCAAGAACACTCGTAATAGGAGCAATAGGAGAAGATCAGGAAGGAGAAAAACTTTTGGAACTCCTCTCAAAATGGAACATAGATTGGAAGGGAGAGAAGAAAGGAAAAACTCTCAGGAAACTAAGAATCCTGGCTGGCGGGGAATTCACAAAAAGGCAACAGGTCGCAAGGATAGACTGGGGAAATGGTTTCTATGAAAATTCTCTTGAGAATCTGGTAAAGGATCTGACTTTCGATGCGGCGATAATTTCGGACTACGGATACGGCACTGCTAAAAAATCCATATATGAAGAACTCAAAAAAAAGGGAAAACCGATAATCATAGACTCAAGAAACAGGCTCACGGAATTCAAAGGAGCCACCGCTGCAACTCCAAATGTTCAGGAAGCAGAGTTTATTGTGGGAAGGAAGTTGAATTCTATAGAAGAATTTTACAGAGAAGGCAAGATTTTAAGAGAAAGACTCTCACTGGAAGCTTTATTGATAACTCTTGGCAATAAAGGCTTGATTCTTATTCAATCCACAAAAGACCCTGTTCACATAAAAGCATTTGGAGGCAGTAATATAGTGGACGTAACCGGTGCTGGTGATACAGTTGCGGCAGTATTCACACTTTCCATCGCCTCTGGAGCAGATTTTGAAACTGCAGCCACTCTTGCAAATATAGCTGGAGGGCTTTCAGTAATGAAGGAAGGAGCCTCATCACTAAGCCCAGGGGAACTTTTAGAAGGAGTGGAAAAATGGGAGCTATCACAAGGGAAAAGGCTATAGAAATAGCAGAGGCTCTTAAAAACCAAGGGAAAAAAATTGTGCTGGCAAATGGAGTATTTGACCTCTTACATAAGGGACACATTATATACCTTAAAGAATCCAAGAGCTTAGGAGATGTTCTTTTTGTAGCTGTAAATAGCGATGCTTCTGTGAGAAAAATTAAAGGAGAAAAAAGACCCATTCAGGATGAGCAGGAAAGATTACTAATCGTTTCTTCAATAAGATGGGTTGACTATGCTTTCCTCTTTGAAGAAGTCAATGTTGAAAAAGTATTACTTGAGCTCAGACCTCACTTCCATGCAAAGGGGGGGGACTACACTCCAGAGACAGTTCCTGAGAAAAAAATTGCAGAATCCATCGGGGCTAAAACCATAATAGCTGGGAAGGAAAAACTGAATTCAACTACTGATATAATAAGCCATATCTTAGAAAAATATGATTGTCACAAGGACAAATGAAGTCACAAGAATGGGGATTGAGTATTTAATCATATAGCCAAAGAAAGACGGCATTTCTATTCCGTATTCTTCTGCAATGGATTTCACCATAAAATTAGGTGCATTTCCTATGTAAGTATTTGCTCCCATAAACACTGCACCAGCTGATATGGCTTCAAGATAAATATTTTTCTGTGCGATAAGATTATGTATTGCCTGATGCTCAGGTAAGCCAGCGAAGAATTTACCCAGCGCAGAATTCAGGAACGTTAAATATGTTGGAGCATTATCCAGAAAACTTGAGAGAGAACCAGTTGCCCAGAAATAATGGGCGGGAGAGTGAATGTTTCTTATTAGACCGGCAAAAGCTCCATGCTCTCCTGCCCTGAGAATCGCAAGAGCAGGAACCATTGTTGTAAAAATTCCAGCAAAAAGAATAGCTACTTCTTTTATGGGGAACCATGAAAACTCATTCTCTTCCCTAACTTTATTCTTTGTTGTAACTAAAGAAAGGATTCCCATTAATATGAGAATAAGGTTTCTCACCTGGTCTTCTATCGCCATATGTACTCCAAGAAACTCAAATTTTCCTATTTTCCAGTATCCACTGAGAAGAACGCCTCCTATTATCCCGATAAGGAAAATGAAATTGTGGGCTCCCACAATCTTAAGGGGAATTTTTTCCTCATTCACATCCACTATTATTTCTTCTTTTTTGTAATAATGTCTATCTATTAGATAGAAAAGAACCAAAAGAAGAGCTGATTCAAATAACATATGAGGCAAGAGATGAAATGTCCAGAAAAATGGTACTCCATGGAGGAATCCAAGAAAGAGCGGAGGGTCACCGAGCGGGGTGAGAGAGCCTCCAATATTAGCAACAAGAAAGATGAAAAATACTATCATGTGCTGTTTATACTTACGATGCTTATTTGCCCTTACAAAGGGTCTAATTAGCACCATTGCTGAACCTGTTGTTCCTATCCATGAAGATAAAAAGGTCCCAAGCAACAGAAAAAGCACATTTATTCCCGGTGTGCCCTTCAGCCTTCCCCTTAGAAGTATTCCTCCTGCCACTGTAAAGAGGGCCCATAGAAGAATTATGAATGGTATGTAATCGAGCAGATATATATCAAGCAGGCTTACAAAGGCCTCATGCCTGAAAGCAATTAAAAAGGGGATGGCAAAAACCAATCCCCAGAAGGCTGAGACTTTACCAAAATGATGATGCCAAAACTCAGGAGCTACCAGAGGGAATATGGCGATGGAAAGAAGAATCCCAACAAATGGAATTACTGACCAAAGGGGAAGCTGACTTCCCAGCCCTCCTGCTTCATGAACTGCTTCTGAAGCAAATGATGGAATAGTTGCTACAAGGAAAAATACTGCAGTATAAATCATTTTCTTCATTTTTTCTCATCCTCCTTGTTTCAAAGGGATAAGGATAGGAAAAACTTAGATAAATGTCAAATCAATCCTCTTTCTCTGTACCACTGAATTGTTAGGGCAATTGCTTCATCCAGTGGAGTTTCTGTAAAAAGTCCGTATTTGAAAGCCTTTTCAGGGGTTGCTATCCAGCACTTTTCTTTTCCCTCTCTTACCTTATCAACATGGAACATGGATCCTGGTGAAAATGTCTGGGATAAAAATGCTGCAGCAACTGCCAGGGAATATGGGATGCGAAGTTTTCTTACCTTTCTTACTCCAATCTTTTCTGCTACTTTTAAAGCAAAGTCCCAGTAACTTATAGGTTCCTTCCCACAAACATTAAATACTTCATTCTCTGACACATTAAGGCTATTTATTATGGCTTCTGTAAGATCCTCTACAAAAACCATGGAGAGAATTTGCTCATTTACCAGGGGAACAAATCCCCTTTTTATAACTCTGAAAAGCTCAAGAAAAGCCATGTCTCCAGGGCCAAAAACCGCAGAAGGCCTTAGTATCACCCAGTGGTCTGCGTTTTCCTTTACCACCCTTTCTCCCTCCAGCTTTGACCTACCATAAAGGGAAATCGGTGATTCAGCAGTTTCATCCAGAGGCTCACATTCTGGAGAAGGACCTGCAGCTGCAAGTGAACTGAGATGCACGAATTTTTCTGCCTTACCCTTTGATTTATTTAACACCTGTCTTACGAAATCCACATTCCCCTTCTTAAAATCCTCGTATTTTCTTCCTCTAATTTCTCCAGCAATATTGAAGATAACATCTGCTTCAGGAAAGTAAAGAGTTTTATCCCAGACCAGTTCATTTATATCCTCTCCAAGGACTCTTTTTGCTTTGCCTTCATATCTGGTTACGACATATATTTTCCATCTTTCTTTCTTTAATCTTTTTACAAGAGATTTTCCAATGAAACCAGTTCCACCAGTCACTATTGCTCTCATTAACGCCTCCTGTTCAGGTCAATTAACAGTTCAAGTATAGAAAAAGCTTAGAAAAAGGTAAAATGCTGGAAAGTCTTTGAGCTGATTTGAAAAAATAGTTACAAAGTTTTATTCTATTACAAAGTAACGGAGGTTTGTGAATGGACATTTTTGAGAAATGTTATCAATTTACAAGAAGCGATGAAGCAATAGCAGCGGGCCTTTACCCCTATTTTAATCCTATAAGAGAAGTTAAGGGTAATAAAGTTATAACCGCTGATGGGCGGGAACTTATTATGGTTGGCTCCAATAACTATCTGGGGCTCGTAGGACATCCCAGGATATTACAAGCTATGAAGGAAGCCATTGATAGATATGGCTCTTCTACCTGTGGGTCACGTTTCCTTAACGGGACTCTAACAATTCATGAGGAACTTGAGGAAGCTCTTGCCAGGTTTATGGAAATGGAGGCTGCCCTTGTCTTTTCAACAGGCTATCAGACCAACCTTGGAATAATTTCCGCTCTGGTAGGGAGAAAGGATTACGTAGTTCTGGACAACATGGACCATGCTTCAATCATTGATGCAGCAAGATTAAGTTTCGGAAAGACCGTTAAGTTTAAACACAACAACCCCGATGACCTTGAAAGAGTGCTTAAAAACATCCCTGAGGATGCAGGAAAGCTTGTGGTAGTTGATGGAGTCTATAGTATGGAAGGTGACCTTGCAGACCTTCCAAGACTTGTTCCTATCGCAAAAAAATACGGAGCAAGATTTATGGTGGATGATGCACATGGAATGGGCGTATTTGGAGAAGGAGGAAGAGGTGTTGTAGAACACTTTGATATGATGGAGGAAGTTGATCTGGTAATGGCTACATTCTCCAAATCTTTTGCCTCCCTTGGAGGATTTGTAGCTGGAAAGAAGAAGGTCATTAATTACATAAAACACTTTGCACGTTCCCTTATATTTTCTGCTAGCATCACACCAGCCCAGGTTGCAGCTGCAAGAGCAGCTCTGGACCTTATCATAAATGAACCAGAAAGACGTCACAGACTCTGGGAAATCAGCAAATTTATGAAAAAGTCATTCGAAGAAATGGGGTTTGATACCGGCAAAACTGAAAGTCCCATTATACCCCTTCTTATAGGAACCGAAGAACAACTTTTTATGATGTGGAAAATGCTGAGGGAGGAAGGAATCTTTGCAAATCCAGTCTTACCCCCTGCAGTTCCTCCAGATAAAACATTGATAAGAACTTCCTATACTGCTACCATGACTGACGAAGAGCTCCAGAAGGTCCTCGATGCTTTTTATAAGGCAGGTAAAGCAGTAGGGGTTATTTAATAAATATCTCAAAAGGAGGTAAATTTGAGAAAAGTAAAAATAATCCTCCTTTTGGTTCCTTTTTTAATAATGGCTTCTTCTATTTCGGTTAAAATGAAGGAAGCCATTAAAAAATGGGACAAAAAGGCTTATCTCTCGCTATTTGAGAAGCCGGAAATCTCTGGAGTAAAAGAGGTCTTTTTACTGAGACCCATCAAGGTTAATATAAAACAAAAAGACGACCTGCTCAGGGTAACCATCCTAAGAAAACCCGCCCCTTTCCTGCAGACGTGGAGAATAAAAGTGAGGAACGGAAAAATAGTGGAAAGGGAGGTGCTTAATTCCCTCGATAGAATTTCTTATTATACAGCGGAAGACTCTCACTGTTATATCCTCACTGAGGCAAAAATAAAAGTCCCTGACCTTGAAGCAAAATTTGAGGACGGGATTGTCTGTCAGTGGCCTGACAGCTTTATTTTTTCAGGAAAAGGAGCCTTCAGGTTTAGACCCTCAAGTTTTATCGAAAGGAAAAATTTGCTCTATCTTATCTCGGAGGAACAGCTGGAAGAGAACATTAGCTTCCTGTTCCTAAGAGTCCAGAGCAAGAGCGGAGCCCAGGTGAGCTTCAAAATAGGAGGAGAAATAAAACTTCCGGAAAATGTAAAGGAAATATTTGAAAAATACGCATCAAAGGTTGGCCTTCATTATTCACCCCTTTACGAAACAAGAGTTTTCAGAGCTGTCCCTGAAGGCGGGGCATATATGGTGCTCGGAGGAAAAAGGGAATTTCAGTACACCTTTAACCCAAAATCAGAGAAGGAAATTTTCATAACAGACCTAAAAACCGGGAGATACCTTTCTTTTTATACACCTGCTAACAGGGTAATTCTCATAATGGTTCAGCAAGGTCCTGAATCTGTAACCATAACAGGAAGTTTTGACCCTGACAACAATTGGATTGAGGCTAAAGCAGAATACACATTTAAAAAACCAGAGAACCGAGAGATTTACTTTTCCATATCTCCCAAAATTCAGATAACAGGGATATATGACGAATTTGGCAGTGAACTTGTGTTTCAAAAAAATGGCCCTATGAATTATGCTATTTATCCAAATTACCCTCTTAGAAAATTAATAATTCACTATAGGGGAGATGTAGGCAAAGTAGATTCCTACTCTAACTTTTTAGGCGGTTATTTCTTCCCAACACTATGGTATCCGTATTTTGGAAACTATATGCATTTTAAGCTTCACATCGAAAAGAAAGGGGGTAAAAGACTTCTATTTCCAGGAAAGCAAGAGGGAAATTTCTATGTATCAGAAGTCCCTGTAAGCTATATTCCCCTTCTGGAAGGC
The DNA here is from genome assembly GCA_021161165.1 of Candidatus Aminicenantota bacterium. Lineage (GTDB taxonomy): Bacteria > Acidobacteriota > Aminicenantia > S016-38 > S016-38 > S016-38. The sequence continues at coordinate 1,495 of JAGHBF010000037.1, read as the reverse complement.
AACTTCTATGGTAGAACCACCCGGGAAGGACTGGAGATTTATTGGGAGTCAAGAGACATAAGAGCGATAAGGGATACCTTTGATGCTTTTAAAAAAGCTTCAGAAATTTTTGGAAAGCCATCCTGGACAATAAAAATAGGGATAAGAAGAGCAGCTTTTTATTTCGGTTCTTCCACCACCGGCATGATCAACCTTGAAATTTTAAAGCTCCCTGACAGACCTCTTCTTGCCCCTGTACCTTTAAAGTGCGGAAGAAGGTCTATAATAATGCACGAAATGCTCCACCAGTGGATCGGTGGAATCACCAAACCCTATTCATTAAACGATTACTGGGTAAGCGAAGGGCTTACAAGCCTTCTTACCGGGATGCTTATATGCAGCAGAAATTTTGAATCAAAATATCGAAAGGCTTTCATAGACATGCCAATTGTTCCACCTCTGGCTCTTGGGGGAAGAATTGGTTATTTTAACAATTCAGTTAAGGACATTTTTGACCATCTTCATTACAGAGCCGCCCTGGTTATAAACATGGCAAGACTTGTCATGGGAAACAAAGAATTTCTAAAAGCTGTAAGGGAATTTGTGAACAAATACAAATTTAAGGAATTTAGATGGGGAAACTTCACATCCTTTATTGAAAAGAAAATGGGAAAACCGGGGTTCTTTTACCCTTGGGTAAATACATATTTCATTCCTGAATTTTCCTACATCTATAAAAACGGAAAACTAATAATAGAAGAAAAAACTCCTTTGATAATAGAAGGGAAAGAACATCACTTTCAACTCCCGGTTCCCGTTCGAGTATCAGGTAAAAATGAAATCCTCTGGATTATTAATGGAAAAGGAGAACTCAAAGTGCCTTATGGCAGGATAAAAATAATCTCAAATGGATTACCTGCGAGAATTTACAAAAAGTAAAGAAGAGCATAAGCGAAGGGAATCTTTCTAACAAAATCCGAAAGAAGATATTTCCCATTATATTGGAAGTTTATTCTGAGGGTTAAAATCTCAGGAGGCAGAGGAAATTCTTCCAGAGGAATGCAAAGTGACGAAAACATTTTCCCTTCCTGAAAGGAAAACCGAACATCTTTTTCCTGAAGTGGCTGAGTCCCCCAATCGTAAATTCTCCCAATCTCTATTTTTCTCAAAAATGGCTCCACTTCTGGCCAGAATCCAAACACCATCCAGTCGACCTTTTCTTCAACAGAAACTTTGAATTCTATTTCACTATAGGAAAAAAGCACCCTCCCATCAGGAAAAAGGGGAAAAGAAAATTTTTCGAAATTTTCAATGGAAGGCTCAACTTTTTTTGCATAAATTACAGGCACAGGATATAAAACCGAGTCCTTTTCTCCTGAGATTATTCTGAGTTTGATGTCACCTTCAATATAAACTTCAAATTCAAGAAAGTCGGGATGCAAAGAAGAAGAAATTATTTGCTCAACAGGATATTCTTTTCCCCCTATAAAAACCGAAATGGGCCTTTCTTTTCCTT
>JAGHBF010000170.1 GCA_021161165.1 Candidatus Aminicenantota bacterium | reverse complement strand
TTGCTATCTTGGTAATTTCAGGACTTCTCATAGGTGGAAATAAGAAGGGAAAAGTGGAAGCTGCGCTGGCCTACCTAAAGGTTATTGAAAGCGAAATTAATACCTCTGTTGCCGGCTGGAGATATTCAACGGACGGGTGTTCCTGGAAAGAGTATACGCCTGGGGGGTTGATAAGAGGCGAAGATGCCTATCTGAAAGCAGATGTGGAATTAAAAAGAATCTTTGCCGGCGTTTCAGTGGAGAAAGCACCGGTTTTTCTTAGATTAAAAATTAAGACTCGTGGACTCTTAGAGGTAAATATTTACCTTGATAGAGATAAAAAGAGCTCTTTTAAAATTGATGCTTCAAACGGAACAGAGAAAATAGAGACTATTAATGTGAAAATTTTAGATTCGAACTCCCCCGGCGTCCATCAACTGGAAATTACAATGAAGAATAAGGGATTTTCCCCCTCAAGGGGGGAATTCTGGCCTCCACGGTCAACGCCTCTACCTGAAGAGGGAATTTATGAAGCTATATTGGAGCCAGAAATTCTCTATGAAGGGACAGAAGGTAATCTTGAGAATATAAAAGACTGGATATCTTCAATGAAAGTTGCCTATTACCTGCTAAATCCTGTTCTTGTAAGACGGACATTTACAGGGAAGCCATATCGTATTAAAGATCAGAGAAAAGTTCCCAGAAGCAAAATCGAAAAATTAAACCAGAAATGGGCTAATGCTGTGATGGCATTTGACCTTTCAGCATTAAGGAAAGGAAACTCAAAGGCGCTTTTTCAGTCCATTTCACTCTCTTATAAGATTTCAGGAGATTTAGGCAAATATGCCAGGGGATTTAAAATTTTCATAGTAGGAAATTCCCATATAGATGTGGCGTGGCTATGGAGAATTTATGAAACAATGCATGTTGCGAGAAACACTTTTTACTCTGTTATAAAAAACATGTCTGAGTATCCTGAGCTTCATTATGCTCAGAGTTCTGCCATTATGTACGAGTGGATGGAAAAGTATTTTCCTGAAGTGTTTGATGCCATAAAAAAGAAGGTTAAGGAGGGGAAATGGGAGATAGTTGGAGGTATGTGGCTTGAACCTGATTGTAACCTAATTTCCGGCGAGAGCTGGGTTCGCCAGATACTGTATGGAAAAAGGTATTTCAGGGAAAAATTCGGGATTGATGTTAAAGTTGGGTGGAATATAGACTCATTTGGTTATAACTGGAACATGCCACAGATTTACAGGAAGAGCGGGATAGATTATTTTGTCACCCAGAAAATATGGTGGAACGACACAACAGTTTTTCCTTATTACATTTTCTGGTGGGAAGGAGTGGATGGAACCAGAATTCTTTCCTATTTTCCCCCTGTGGGTTATACGTCAAGATTACAACTTGAAAGGACGGTAAAAGCAGTATCTACTTACGAGGCCACAACCGGTTATAAAAAATCCCTCATTCTTTTTGGACTGGGAGACCATGGAGGTGGACCAAACAGGGAGATTCTAAGCAGAGTAAGGCATTATAGCCTTTTAAAAATAAGACCGGAGTTTATACATTCAAATTCAATTGATTTTCTTAAAAATGTGGAAAAAGACCTTGGGAAGAACATCCCTGTATGGAAGGATGAACTATATCTTGAGTACCACCGTGGGACTTACACGACTCATTCTAAAATAAAGAAAAACAATAGAAAGAGCGAAATTATGCTTTCTAAAACTGAAAAACTGGCTTCAATTTCCCATATTTTAGGAGCGAATTATCCTTCATCTAAGCTCTTGAAGGCATGGAAGCTCGTGATGACAAACCAATTTCATGATATACTGCCGGGTTCTGGAATAACCCCTATCTATAGAGATGCGATGGAATTTTACAGGAAAGCACAGATGATTTTGAAGAAAATAGAGAAAAATTCTATAAATTATCTTGCTTCAAAGGTGAACACGGATGTAAAGGGAATTCCTATAATAGTATTTAACCCTCTTTCCTGGGAAAGAACGGATTATATGAAGATAAAACTTCCGCAGGAACTTGGAGATAAATCTATTGTTGTTAAAGACCCGGATGGTAAAGTGGTACCTTCTGAGACCTTCAAAACAGAGAAGGGAGTATTTTTGGGATTTATAGCAAACAAAGTTCCTTCTTTGGGATACAAGGTTTATTCCCTCTCAGAGGGAAAAATTGAGGTGCCAGACACAGACCTGAGAGCGGAAAAATACACTCTTGAAAATTCCTATTATAGAGTTGTTATCGACCCGCAGTCAGGTAATATAAAAAGTCTGTATGATAAAAAACTTAAAAAGGAATTTATTGCCCCTGGTAGAGAAGGAAATGTTCTTCAGATTTATGAGGACAGGCCTGAACGATGGGATGCCTGGAACATAGGGTACACAGGAAGGATGTGGGAGATAAACCGTGCTGATTCTGTGAAGCTTGTCCATTTTTCACCTGTAAGAGCAGTTATCAGAGTAAAAAAGAGCTTTCTCGGGCTTTCCAAAGATCGGTATTCCCCCACAGAAGATTTCCCATCTTCTTTCTTCATTCAGGATATAACCCTTTATTCTGGCATTGACAGGCTGGATATTAAAATGAAAGCAGATTGGTGGGAAACTCACATGTTTCTCAAAGTTGCGTTCCCGGTAAGCGTAAAAAGCGATAAGGCCGCTTACGAAATACCATTTGCCACTATAGAAAGGACTACTAAACTGGACACCCTCTGGGAAAAGGCAAGGTTTGAAGTTCCTGCCCACAAATGGGCAGACCTCTCTGATGGCAATGCTGGAATTTCTCTTCTCAATGATAGTAAGTATGGATACGATATTCACGCTAATGTGATGAAACTTTCTCTTTTGCGCTCTCCTGTATGGCCTGACCCTACAGCAGACAGGGGCAAGCATAGCTTTACATATTCCATTTATACACATGCCGGTAAGTGGAATTCGTCAGGCACCATCCAGCGTGCCTACGAATTGAATACTCCTTTGGTTACTTTTGTAACCAAAAAACATCCAGGAAACTTACCTTTGGTATATTCATTCTTCTCTGTCGATTCTTCTCAGATTGTTCTGGATACAATAAAAAAGGCTGAAGATGACGATGCTATAATTTTAAGACTTTATGAAGCTTATGGGAGACCTGCAAATGTTACTCTCCGGGTTTTCAGAAAACCCCTCATGGTGAAGGAGACGAATCTAATGGAAGAAAGCCCTGCAGATGTTACTTTTAAAGGAAGTGAGATAAAGCTCAAGTTTAAAAAATTCGAGATCAAAACTTTAAAGCTAAAGTTTTAAGAATACAGAATAACACTTTGGTTTTACGATGCATTAGATAGAGGAATTCGACGAAATCGTCGAAAATCTGACAAAAATGTAGAGGGTCAAGTTGACAAACCCTTTTACAAAGCCAATTTAATGCTGGCATATAAATTGCAATTTATAAAGGAGGAGGTCTATATTGAGAAAAGTTTTTTGTTTGTCATTGTTTTTTTGTAGGGCTTTTATTGTTTTCACAGAGTATAACAAATGTAAGGATATTTCCAGCTAAATCCAGTTATTGCGTGGGAGATAGTGTCAAGATAAAATGGGATTTTGCTTCAATCCCTTCTAACGAAAATGTGAGAATAACCCTAAGAAAAGCTCTAAATGATGAGCTTGTATGCAGGATTGCTGAGGATATTCCAATCTTTAGAGGGGAGACCGGTTTTACCTGGGTTGTTCCTGAACAATGTCAGCATCCTCAAACAGGTATTACTGAGGAACTTACATCAGGCTCTTACAAAATCAGGGTTCGCTGGCAGGGCCATCAGCCTGCTGTTTACGGAGTAAGTTCTCCTGCATTTCAAGTCTCCAGGTGTGGAGGAGCGACACCACCCGGGGTAAAACCGGAAATAATTATCCAGGAACTTATATACAGGCCAGACCATCCAAGTGAGAAAGAAAATCTTGTTACCCTTTACGCAAGAATTGCCAATACAGGGAGAGCCAGAGCGTCTGATGTTAAGGTTAAAATGACACTTACCGGTCCTGGTGGTTTTGTCCCTGTTTCCACAGAGAGGACAAAATCCCTGAGTCCTCATACGAGCATGGACATAACTATGACAAGAAAACTCAAATATTGGGGGCTTTATAGGGTGACTGTAGAGGCAGATGTAAATAACAATGTAGAAGAGATAAATGAGAACAACAACAACAAAAAGTTCAGGATTTTTGCCTTATCTCCTATGTGTGATTTTCAGGTATATTTGCCAGAGAAAAAAGATTTCAATATAACTCTAAAGAGAACTTTCACCGCTGAGGTGAAAAACGTAGGACATGGAAGCTGCCCTTCCACGAAACTTGATTTTTACCTAAAGGGAAAAGGTACCAATCATTATACTGTTCCAAAACTGGACCCGGGTGAAAAATACACTGTATCAAGGTCAGGCAGATGGTATACTGCAGGAACCCGTCATGCCTCTGTACGTGTTGACCCTTTGAATTCTATAGAGGAAATTAGTGAAGAAAATAATTACAAAAAAATATCATTTAAAGTAAAGCTTCCGGGAGTGAGTTTTGATGGCAGCGGGATTCCTCCCAGTGCTGATATGATAACTGACACAACCTTGAATATTTTTCCTACAACTGTTCATATTGGAGAGAAGGTATCAATAGTAGCTGAAGTTAAGAATGTGCTTGAAAATACTAAATCCAGACCAGGAACAAAACTCGTTGTGTTAATAGAAGGTCGCTCTCATATAATTACCGATATACCGGAACTTTATCCGGGAGAAAAGTTCACATGGAGTTATCATTACAGCTGGGATAATCCCGGTTTAAAGAGGGTTGAGGTCTATATGACTTATGAAGGGAAAAAATTTGATGTCGTTGAAAAAACCGTGAATGTCACAGAATAAAACTATAAGAATTTCAAAGATGTTTTATAAAGTATTAATGTAAAACCCATTCTATAAAAATAATTGCTACACCTTTTCGGTTTATGAGAAAATCTTTCCTGAAAAACCTTGGAAGGGGTGAAAGATGATTCAATTTGCAGCCCTTGACTGGTTCTGGCTGATAATTTTTGTTCTTCTTATGACTTTCAGCGGTTTTCTTCTATCGACTTGGGAAAAGGTCCCAGGCCGATTTTTTTCTCGCAGGGAGAGGGCTTCCCTGGTGGTTACCTGCCTCTTCTGTTTATGCCACTCATACCGCTACAGATACTCCTATATGGATTGGAGGGGTGATATACAAATACGGACTGGCTGGACTGTGGTATGCCTTTTTTTCAGCCTGGTGCGCAATAAGCGCTTTTGCATCTGCAAGAATTTTTCGCCGTTCCTTAGCTTATACCCAGGCAGAGTGGCAGAGTTTGAGGTTCTCTGGTCTTGGAGCTGAGTTGCTGAGGGGATGGTTCGCAGGCTGGCAGGTTTTCATGAACATGTTCATTCTTGGCTGGGTTGGAATAGCGATGGGAAAGGTTTGTCATTTCCTGTTTGGCTGGCCTATATGGGTTGGCCTGGTGTTTTTCTCCTCTCTGGTCGCTATATATGTTCTTACTGCAGGCTACTGGGGTGTAGTGGTGGCGGATTTTCAGCAAGGAGTAATAGCCTTTTTTATGATTATAATTACATCCATATGGGGAGTAATGGCAGCAGGAGGTCCAGAGAAAATAACCGCTAAGTTGAACTCCATTGGACAAGGCTGGAGACTGAATCCATTTCATTTTACCGGGACATTTACAGGAGATTTTCCACTTGCGTGGTTCATTACGATGATTGTAATAGCAGTTCTGGGCGGATTTGGCATGGGCACAAGCATAGACTGGTATGTTGAGGCACAAAGAATCCAATCTTCAAAAACCGTTAAAGATGCTTCCTATAGTATATGGTGGGGGACTGCTTTTGTACTTTTCAGGAACTCATTCTGGGCTGCAGCCATAATTGCATTTTTTGCAATGTTTCCTCATCTTACAAATCCTGCAGAATATGAGATGGCATGGTATGTTATCGGATTCAAGGTTTTACCGGTGGGAATGGTTGGATTTTTCTTTGCGTCTATTCTTGCCATTCACTTTTCCACGATTTCAACTCATCTCAATCTTGGTGCTATGTATTTTACAAGAGACATTTTCCAGCATTATATAAAGCCCGATGCCTCTGAAAGGACTCTGGTATGGGTAGGAAGAATAACCACCCTTGTGCTCCTTCTCGGGTCCTTTTTCTACGGACTGATGATGGAGGAACTTACGAGCTGGCTTATATTTGCTTTGTGGATAATGGCAGCAGGAGTCTGGCTTCCAAATATCCTTCAGGTTATATGGTGGAGATTTAATTCCTGGGGATATCTGACTGCATGGATAGCCAATCTGGGCCTGAGCTGGCTGGTTGTTTGGGTACTTCCTGCTTTTAAGGTGATTCCATCCCTTCCTGATTATGTTCAGTTCTGGATACTGATGTTTCTCGGGGCTCTTATTTACATCCCGGTAACTTTGCTGACCCCACCGGAAGATATGGACCATCTGGTTAAATTCTATGTTATGAGCAGGCCATATGGATGGTGGAAACCGGTAAAGCGGGAAGCGATTGCCCGCGGGCTTATTAAGGAGGTATAAAATGGCTTTTATAAAGACTAAATGGACTCCAGAAGAAGCGGAAGAATGGACAAAAGAAGACATAATTATCTGGGTGCTTTCTCCCATTTCATACGTGCTTATTTCTGTTGGCTCGGCTCTTTCAATTTTTCTGATACCGATTGGTTTTCTTCTCCTTGCTCTGGGAGTAATTGTAACCATAGTTCTTTTTGCAATTGCTAATCCCAAGCTTAATGTTATTTCCGGCGAATACGAAAAAAGACAAAAGGAATATCTGGAGCGTCTTGAAAGGATTACCAGATGGGAGGAATAATGAGGGTATTTGAGGTGAAAGTGATGTTTGAACCAAAAACTTATGATATAGATTATGCAGGAATAGTTAGCAATCAGGTCTATATAAGATGGCTTGAAGATATGAGAATTGAAGTTATAAGACAACATTTTGGCTGGGAAAATTTTCCACCGGCAATAGTGCCAGTTCTTTTGAGAACTGAAATAGAATATAAAAAGGCACTAAAACTTTTTGATAAGGTCGAAGGAAGAATGTGGGTATCAGGTCTGGATAATGTCCGATTGTTTCTAGATGCTAAATTTATAAGGGGGGCAGAAAGAGAAGAAGTCGCTGTGGCAAAGCATACTGTAGTTTTCTTTGATATTAATAAAAATCGTCCTGTTAGAATACCCGGGGAATTGAAGAAAGCAATTTTGGCTTACAAAAGCGGGTCTTAATATTTAGCATCATTTTTTTCGCGATTTTTTGACTTAAGACCCACTGTAAGTTATAAATGAAGTAGGAAGCTTAAATGATAATTAGAGAAGCAACCCCCCGGGATAATGAGGCTTTGCTAAACCTTTCCCGTCAGACCCCAATGGAAAGCGGATTATCTGTCTTTGTGGACCGTTCTCCAGATTATTTTTATTTAGCATCTCTTCAGGGGAAAGATTCTAAGGTGATAGTTGCAGAAAGGAAAGGAGAAATCATAGGAACAATGGGGTTCTGCTACAGAAATGTAAGGTTGTTTGGTAAAAATGTTAGGGCAGCTTACATAGGGGGGTTGAAAATAACGGAATCCGGAAGAAGAACAACCGCACTGTACAGGATAATAAGAAGAGTTTATAAGGAGTTGATAGAAAATGGAGTGGATGTTGGCATAGGGTTATTCATTGAGGGAAACGAGAAGGCTAAAAGAGTCTTTGAAAAGGGGCATATTTTCCCCATTTTTCATCCAGTGGCAAACATAAAAATATTTCATATCATACCCTTATGGGGAAAGAGAAGAACAAAATATAAGGTTGAGAGAGCTACCATGAAGGATTTCTATGAATTGGCGGAGCTCTTTAGCAAACATTACAGTAAATATGAGCTAATAGAAAATTTTAACACGGAGAGGGTGAAAAGGATTTTACGGGAAAGCAAGAATTTTTCAATTGATAATTTTCTGATTATCAGGGAAAAAGGAAAGATAGTGACATCGTTATCATACTGGGACCAGATGGAATTTAAAAGGACAGTGGTAAGAAGATACGGCAGGACATCCAAAATTTTGTATTATGCCCTGAAGCCTTTCAATGTGTTTCCTCCCCCTGGAGAGCCTTTAAAATTGATTGAGATAAGGCATCTGGTTTATGAAGATGGGTGTCTTGATGCCATAAAGGGATTAGTGTCGTATTTTCTTAACAGGATATGGCCGGAATACAAAATCGTTAAAGTGGGAATAAACTATCGGGACCCATTAATTGAAGCTTTCAGAGGCTTGCCAAAAGTTGCTCTTGATGTTGTTTTTAATGTTGCTACCGCAGAGGAGAATTTGGATTTAATAAAAAAACTTAGAAATTCTCTTGTATGGGAGGATATGACTCTTCATTAGCCATGAAGGAACTTAAAGATACAGTTATTATATGTAATCCCAGAGCTGGAGGAGGACAGGCTAAAAAGAGATGGGAAAAATTTTATGCACAACTTCAAGAGAAAGGCATAACAGTCAATTTTAGTTTTACTCTCTATCCAGGTCATGCCATTAAGCTTGCAAAGGAAGCATTGTTGTCTGGATATCGAAGGATTGCTGTTTTCGGGGGAGATGGCACCTTCAATGAGGTAATTCAGGGAGTTATAAGGGATGATGAGCTTGTAAATCCCGATTTAGTTCTGACTTTTCTCTGTGCGGGAAGTAGTTGCGATTTTGACAAGTTATTTAAGATAAAAAAATCTCTTATTGAGAGATTGCTGAGCAATGATGTTATCAAAATTGACCTGTGCAGAGTTCGTTGCAGAGGGTTTAAAGGAGAGAATGTAGTGCGATATTTTGTTGTAAATTCAAGCACAGGTGTTATAAGTCATGCCATTGCAGAGTTCAATCGCAGTACCAGATTTATTAATTTCCTAAAAAAAATCAGTGTGGACCTTGGAGCTATAGTTTCAGGAATAAGGGCTCTTGCTTCCTTTGGGACTTTTAATGGAACACTTAGTTTTGACAATAATGAAAGTGAATGGAGTCTTAAAAATGCAACTGTTTTTAAAAGTTCCTATTTTGGGGGTGGTATGAATTACGGGCTCAGCTCAAAGGCGGATGACGGAGTTCTTCATGTTGCTACCATAGATACTGTAAATTCTGTAAGATTGTTTCTTCTTATCCCCTCTCTCTATACAGGAAGAATATTGAAAAAGAAACCTGCAAAATACCATAAATGCAAATCCTTTAAAATCGATTCCAGACAGGACATATTTGTTGAAACCGATGGAGAGATTATAGGTTATCTTCCAGCTGAATATAATATTTTACCCCGAAAATTACCAATTTCTTTGTGAGAACCCTTCAATTTTTGTGGCCAGGTTTAGTATTTGCAGAAGGATGATTTGCAATCTTTGTAAGAGTTACAGTTAACCCGGATTCTTTGTCAGTAAATGAGCCCGTATTGCCTTTAATAAGAACTTGTAGGAGTTTATTTCCTTCAGGAGAAAGAATATCGGTAAAAACTTTTCCGAGATTAATGGTTCTTTCTGTTACCTCGCCAATGTTGGTTTCATCGCATTCTAAATATGCATAACCCAGGTTAACTCTGGAGTTGAAATATGGTGTAAATTTAAGAAAATTTCCCTCTTTTATCCCCTGTATTTCCACAGGGAAAACAGGGTCAGATATTTGTGAAGGGATAATCTTTTCTTCTCCGTTACTGCATACGATTTTCGTCCAGTATTCTATTAGATTACCTTTTCCAAACCCATGAATTTGTTGATTGCTGTCTACAGAAACGACGAATTCTATTTTTATGTTAATTTTACTCCAGAGATCAATATTTTCCACCGCAGGAGTATTAATCTGTTTCCAGTATATAGAGCCTTTCCATTTTTCCAGGCAAATGGATTGTATTTTTCCATGGCTTGCCAGCGATTCTGCCAAGTCTCCAAGTCCCAGGGATAGCGCAGTTTGAATGAGTTTGTTCAGTTCTTTTTCTGATATCGTAGTACTTGATTTTAATCTGGCATATTCCACAAAGGCATTCCTGACCCATTCGGTTACAACCCTTTCAATTTCATAAAGTTCAAAATTTCTGGAAAGTCTTATAATGGTAAGAGCCTTTTGGATCTGGGCAGAGGTAGGAGAGCAAAAATCGCTTTTTAACTGATCTGTTGAGATATTAATGATGGTTTTTTTTATCCAGTCAAGCAAGTATTTTTCTTCCTGACGATTGTTTTGCTGGCGAGCTTTTTTTAGCTGGGTTATAGCCCTGTTAACATCTTCGAGAGAAACTTTCTCAGGAGAAATGGCAAAGGAGAAGGAAACAATAATAAGTGAAACAATGAGTTTCCTCCACATGGAGCCCTCTTTATCAGTCATTTCCTCTGGAAAAATGTTTGTAAAGAAAGAAGGCAGAAAAAAAGGCTATAGCAAATATAAGAGCAGGAAAAAGGGCTCCGAAGATTGGAGAACCTATCCTCGGTATATCGAGGTTTCTAAGCGCTTCGAACATTATTTATCTCCCTTTTTCCTCTTTTTGTAGTATATGTACGCAAATAATAGGCCTGTTAAAGAAGCAAGATAGGCTATGCTCATCCCTATTACCATACTTAAACCTTTTTCCATTTAACCCTCCTTTTAAATTTTAGAATAACTACTGTTCGAAAGGCAACCTGCCATTTTTAGAACAAATCCTGGATGGACTAAATAAGGTAAATTCCCTTTTTGCGCGAAATCTGCTAAAATAAAATCGATGAGGATAGAAGTTCTGGAACATATTGCACAACTGGAAAAGGAACCAAAGAACTTTATGCTTGATCCATTTCAGGAACAGGTGTTTTTTAATTTATACCTTGAAATTCCTGTGAGACGGACCCTTTATATTATTTCTCCTTCCCTGAGTATCCTTTATCCTGAGAAAAATTCAGACGTTGAGAGAGAAATTGCTCGGAAAGAAGAGCAGTTGAGCAAAGTGAGGAGATTAATTCTTGAAAGTCTGATAAATAATACTGCAATACTGGAAGCTAACAGTTATTTTATAGAACAGAACGATTTTTTCCTTCTCTGTCGTTTTTCGGAATCATGGGGTGATAATGGGTATAGATTGAAATTCTATACCCATGATGTTAAAGATATAATCGTGAATTACGATGACAAGCTTTACGTCGGGCATGACTTCTTTTACATTAATGGAGAGAGGAAATATTTTGGACTGAATGACCTTATTCCTTATCTTGACAGGGAATTTGAATATATAAAGGATAAGGCTGGAGAATTTAATCTAACCAATCCTCTGGTAAAGGATTACCTTGTGGAAATAGGAGAATTGGTTGGAGAGAGTTTAATCGCATGGGAAGATAATAAGCTCGAAATAAATATAGAAAAAGACCCTATAGAAAAGCTTAATGAAGCTACAATGAGATATATGGAGATCAAACACATCCTGGTTGAATTGCACGATGAGGTCAGAGAATTTGAGTATAAGTTGAGAAAAAAAGGGGAAGAGGAAAGTCATCTGTCAAGGTATGTGACAAAGTTCAGAAAGGATGTGGTTAATATTCTCCATTACATTAATATGAAGGTTCTCTCAAAAATTCAGGAAAGAATAAATTCCCACACTTTATGAAAAAAATTCTGGCAATTCTTGGTCCCACAGGTTCTGGAAAAACAGAGCTTTCAATAAAATTAGCATTATTATTGAATGGAGAAGTTATAAATTGCGATTCTGTCCAATTATACAAAGGTTTTGATATAGGAACGGATAAGATTCCTTTAGAACTTAGAGAAAAGGTTCCTCACCATCTTATAGATTTGATAAGCGATTGCAGAAGATTTTCCGCAGCCGATTATGCCAGACTTGCCTCTGAGAAAATAAAAGAAATTGCTTCCAGAGGAAAATTGCCCATATTGGTTGGAGGCACATTTCTATATTTCAGAGCTCTTGAAAAGGGGCTCTTCCCTGTGGGCTCAGCTGGAGAGAAATTCAGAAATAAATGGAGGAAAAACCCATTAGAATTGTGGCATAGAACAATAGAGCTTGATCCTGAGTATTATCTAAAAATAGGAGCCAGTGATTTTAAAAGAATGATAAGGTTAATGGAGGTTTTTTATCTTTCGGGTAAGAATATGATAGAAAATTTCAGAGAAACCAGGTCTCCCCTCCAGGAGTGGAGATTTTTGAAGCTGGCGATAAAAAGGGACAGAAAAGAACTCTACAGAAGGATAGAAGAGAGAACCGAAAAAATGTTTAAAAATGGCATTATAGAGGAAGTTAGAAATTTATTAGCGCTGGGTTACCCCGAATCCTGTCCCCCATTTGAGGCTATTGGCTATAAAGAGGTCCTGGCTTTTATTAAGGGTGATTTGACCCTTGAAGAGACTAAAAGACTTGTAAAAAAACATACAAAGGAATATGCTCGAAGGCAGCTTATGTGGCTAAGAAGGGAGGAAAATCTGTTGTGGGTCTCTCCTGAAGAAATAGATAAAATAGTTAAAATGGTGAAGGAAGATGAATAGATTGGAAAAATCAGAAAGAGCTGTTGTTGTTGGCGTATATACTAAAAGCTCTGAGAAGAGGAAAGCAGAAGAAACTCTTTTAGAACTTGAGGAGCTTGTGCATTCTGCAGGGGGAAAAGTTGTTGGAAGAGTACTCCACAGAAGGCCTCGTTTTGACCCCGCTTATCTTGTCGGGAAAGGAAAGATCGTGGAAATTGCTGCTATGGCCGAAGAATTGAAAGCGGATCTGGTGGTATTTGATGAACCTCTTTCGCCAGCACAGCACAGGAACATAGAAAACATTATAAAGACTAAAGTGCTGGATAGAACGCAGTTGATTCTGGACATATTCGCCCAGAGAGCAATGACCAGAGAGGGTAAGCTTCAAGTTGAGCTTGCTCAGTTGACGTATCTATTACCCAGACTCACAGGAAGAGGTCAACAAATGAGCAGGCTGGGGGGAGGAATTGGAACAAGGGGTCCTGGAGAAAAGAAGCTTGAGTATGATAGAAGAAGAATTGGTGAGAGGATAAAAAAAATAAAAGAAGAAATTTCAAATGTAAGAAAGAGAAGGGAAGTTCAGAGAAAACACAGAAAAAAGGATAATATTCCAACAGTGGCCCTTGTGGGTTACACAAGTGCCGGGAAAACCACTCTTTTTAACCTGCTTACGGGAGAAGAGAAGAAAATATCGGGTGCTCTCTTCACTACTCTTGACCCTATTTTGCGAAGAGTTACCCTTCCTTCAGGATTTCCATTTTTGCTATCCGATACAGTGGGTTTTATAAGGAAATTACCCGTAGAACTTGTGACTGCTTTTAGAGCTACACTGGAAGAAGCCACAGAAGCGGATGTTCTGCTCCATGTAATTGACATTTCTTCAGAGAATTACAGAGATGAAGTGGCTGCAGTGGAGAAGACACTTGCAGACCTTGGTGCCATAGATAAACCTATAATAAAGGTCTATAACAAAATTGACCTGTTGCCGAAAAAGGAATATTTTCTCGAAAAGAATAGAGAGGATAATTACAGGGTTTACATATCAGCAAAAACAGGGGAAGGAGTAGAAGAGCTTTTGAGAAAGGTGGAAAGTATCTTATTAAATGGCATTGAAATAAAAACTATCATTGTTCCCTTTTCCCAGCAATATAAATTAGAGGGAATAATAAAAAAGAGTATAATATTATCTAAAGAGGTTACAGAGGAAGGTCTAAAAATCAAGGTGGGGGTGAAAAAAAATGAGACCAGGTAAATTTTTGTTGCTGTTTAGCCTGTCCGCTATGATTTTCTTGTCCTGTGGTGGCCCCAGGAAAGTTTTTCTTACTCCTCATCCTCCTTCTAAGGCCTGGACAGATGTGGAGAGAAATCCACAAAAAGCGATTTCATTCGAGGAAGAATCAGTTTACGATATAGAAACCAAGGGTTTTGCATATCTCCGTCTTGGACAACTTGATAAGGCTGAAGAGTATTTTAAGAAAGCTCTTGATATGGGAGAAGAGGAATTTTCGTATCTTGGGCTCGGAATGGTGGAGGAAAAAAGAGGCAATTTATTGCAGGCCTATCTTTATTATATGAAGTCAGTGCATCCAGAAGCCGACAAAAAACTTAAGGAGATAAAAAATAGAGCTTTGTCGCAGGCTCTTGCAAGTTCTTCCCCGGAGGAAATATCAAAGGCTCTTATAATAGATCCTCAATCCAAAGAGGCATATATCCGTCTTGCTCAAATTTATATTGCAAAGGGAAATTATTTCCTTGCATCGGCTTATGTTAAAAAGGGACTTGAAGCCCTTGGAGATGATCCTCAATTGCTTTTGCTGTATGCAAAAGTTTTGAAGATGGATGGGAAAATAGAAGATGCCATTGAGGTTTTGAAAAAACTCAATTCCCTGTATCCTTCGGAAGAGAGCAGAGAAATGCTCTTTAATCTTGAAGAAGAGCTGGAAAGAAAAAGAATAAAAGAGAGACTTAAACCTGTGATGGGTAAAGTAATTCTTTCCAGAGGAGACCTTGCCCTTATCATTTACGCATATTTTGGTGATGTTCTTCCAGAAGGAAGGCCACCTATAATAACTGACCTCTATAGAGGGGAAGAAATGGAGGCTATCTTGAAGGTTACCTCAGCTGGATTAATGAGGGTTTATCCAGACCATACATTTTTGCCAGATAAAACAGTCAATAGACTTGCCTTTGCAAGGATTGTGTTTAGAGTGATCAGAATGCTGAATATAAAATTTAGCAGTCTTTCTTTTCCTGTTCTAAATGATACGAATTCCTACGAAGCAAGGGCGATGGTTGGGCTTGGAATAATGGAGGCTGAAGGAGGAAATTTCAAACCCTATGACACCATCAAACTGGAAGAGGCTATTTCTGCTATGGAAAAACTGAGAAAAATTTACCGGGAGGGCAGAGTTGAGTGAAAAGATTTCCTTTAAGACTATAACTCTTCCCAATATTCTTTCGGTGCTGAGAATAGTTTTGATTCCTGTATTTATTTATTTTTATCTTGACCAGCAGAAGACCCTGGCTCTTGCAGTTCTTTTTATTGCTTCAGCCACAGACCTTCTGGATGGTATAGCGGCAAGAGCTTTTAATCAAAGATCAAGGGTGGGCTATATCCTTGATCCCCTCGCTGATAAGTTGCTGATGGATTCCACATACATACTTTTCACTATAAAAGCCCTTCCACTTACCATTTATGTACCAAAGTGGCTTACTTTAACCATAGTTTCAAGAGATTTAATAATGGTTCTCGGGGCTGGGTTAATAACAATATTAACTCCGGATAGAATACTGAAGCCACACTGGCTTGGAAAAGCAACAACAACAGCTCAAATGGTTACAGCTATACTTGTTCTTTTCATTAATGTTTCCAGCGTGAAAATACCGGGGATGACAGGTATTTTCTGGTTTACAGGGATTCTAACCATAATCTCAGGGTTTTATTACATTCTAAGAGAGATCAGTAATGTAGAATGAAACACGAAGTAAAGGTAATAATTAATAAAAGCATTTTTGCTATAGTTTTTATTGTCTTCTTTTTCCTCATCCTCTATGTGTTAAATAAATTGTTTATTTCATTCTTGCTTGCAGGAGCCCTGGCTTATGTTTTTTCTCCTCTGGTTAACAAACTTTCTGAGAAGATTCCCCACCTTCTTGCAACATGGATTGTGTTCTTCCTGATTTTTCTCCTGTTTTCCCTTCTTTTATTCCTTTTTGTTCCGCTTTTTACCGAGCAGGCAATAAGTATTTCTAAAGAGGTTCCTAAAATCTGGAAAACGATTTCGATTCAGGGAGGAAAGCTCCAGAGATGGCTTATGACTCATGCCCCGGACCTTTATTCTTCCTTACAGGAATATGAAACCCGGCTTACTGAAGGAATAAAACCTGCTACAAAAATAGTGGCTTTTTTCGCAACCCAGATTTACGCGATTTTCAGAAGGATAATAGACCTAATACTATTTCCTTTTTTCCTTTTTTACCTGCTCAAGGACTTTGAGAAGATCAAGAGATGGATAAAGGGAATAATTCCTGGAAAGTACAGGGAGGAAGGAGGAAGGCTTCTTCACGAAATAGACAGAATATTATATGGATTTATATTTGGTCAGCTTCTTGTTGCGCTTATCCTTGGGATTCTTTACGCATTAGGTCTTGCAATAATAGGAGTTCCTTACAGTTTGCTTATAGGAATAACCGCGGGAATTTTTGACATAATTCCTTATGTAGGTACAGTTCTCGGATTCATCCTTGCCTCAGCAGTTACCTTTTTTTATTTTTCATCTTTAAAAATGGTTTTGCTTGTTCTGCTGGTTTTTGCAGGGATAAGAGTGGTGGAGGGTAATTTCATTTCTCCCAGGCTAATAGGTGGTAAAGTTGGACTTCACCCAATTTTCGTTGTGTTTGCAATAATTCTGGGGGGGAAATTTTTTGGACTCTTTGGAATGCTTGTATTCGTGCCTATATTTGCTATAGGAAAGGTTTTCTTTCTGGACATTATCAATTATTACAAGAATTCAGAGCTTTATAAAGGGGCTAAGGCTGACGAAACCGCCATAGGGTCATGATTATTATTTTCAGGTCAAGCCATAGTGACCAATTCTCTATATAATAAAGGTCGTATTTAATCCTTTTTTCTATGGATGTGTTACCCCTCAGCCCATTCACCTGGGCCCATCCGGTTATTCCGCTCTTTACTTTATGACGAAGCATATATTTCGGAATCATCTTTTTAAACTGTTCCACAAATTCGGGTCTCTCCGGTCTGGGTCCAACTATGCTCATATCCCCCTTTAAAACATTAAAGAACTGGGGAAGCTCGTCCAGACTCCATTTTCTAAGAATTTTCCCAACCTTTGTTATGCGGTCTTCAGGAGCAACCCATTCCTTATCTGATTCAGGAAGCATCGTCCTGAACTTATACATTATAAACTCCTTTCCATCCAACCCCATTCTTCTTTGCTTGAAAATCACAGGAGGACCGGATGTAATGAGAATAATTAAGCCGATAATAATCATAAGGGGAAACAGCAGTATTATTGCAATAAGAGATACTACTATATCAAAAATTCTTTTTATAACGAGGTTCCACCCATGAAGAGGCACATAAGTAACATTTATTGCAGCAACTCCATTAAGTTGTTCAAAAGCGTGATGTAGCATCACAAAACCCATTAGGTCGGGGACAACTTTAATTTCCAGAACATTCTCAGAAAGAGATTTTACAAATTCATATGTATTTTTTCCCTTAAGTGGGTGGAGAATATAAACTTCATCCACATGGTGGTTTTTAAGAAATGTGTGGATGTCTTCTTCATTTCCGAGTCTTTTTTCGCCTGGAAAGTCTCCGAAAACACCTATTACTTCATAGCCCAGCGGAGAAAAACGTTCAAGTGATTGCAAAAGCGATTCAACAGTTTCTCCGCTTCCTACTATCACAACTTTTGTTTTTCTTTCTCTCCACTTTCTTTTAAGGAAGAATCTTACGATTCCCCTGAAAAAGGGCATGGTTATAGTGCTTACTATAAGATAAGTAAGTAGGAAAAGGTGAGAAATTTCTGTGCTTATCCATCCGTAGGTCCTGAGATAGGAAACAACTCCAAGTGCCAAAATTGTGACAAGTAAGTTTACAATGAAAATTGTGAGGGTCTCATCAGACCTTCTCCAGACGAGCTGTCTTCCGTAATTCCTTAGGGTGGAAAAACTCAATAAATGAAGTATTACAAAAAGAACCAAGAACTGAAAGTAAACATTTATGCTCGGAATTCCCTTTGTGACAGGGATGGCCCCTGAGTAAAATCTTATGAAATAGCTAAGGAAGAAAGAAAAGACTATAGCTATTATGTCTCCCAGAATGAAGTATATACCGCTTGTAAATTCTTTTTTCCTTATCATCTTATTTCTTTTATCATGTTTAAAATTTTAACTCTGAAATTTTTCTTTGAAAATCTCAGAGAATTTTCCCTT
>JAGHBF010000162.1 GCA_021161165.1 Candidatus Aminicenantota bacterium | reverse complement strand
GATCAATCTTGAGCAGAGATTGATGCCTCCTTCTTTAAAGCATCCCTTTGGCACTGATTCTCTTGGAAGAGATGTAGCTAAAAGAACAGCTGTTGCAACTTTTATTTCACTTTCCATAGCAATTATAGTTGTAACGATAACAGGCTTTGTAGGAACTATTGTGGGCACTATTTCAGGCTACACAGGTGGTGCTATTGATGAAATACTAATGAGAACCGTTGACCTTCTCCTTGCCTTCCCGGGTTTTTTGCTCGCACTTTCAATAGTTGCCCTTATGGGGGGTGGGTACTGGAACCTTATATTTGCTCTTTCTTTTAGTGGCTGGACCTCATATGCAAGGCTTTCAAGAGGGGTATCAATAAAGCTAAGGGAAGAGGATTTTGTTAAATCAGCCAGGGTTATAGGCGCTTCTCATTTTTGGATAATGCTTCACCACATTTTACCCCATGTTTTCCCGCTGGTAAGAGTTCAAGCAATTCTTTCCCTTGCAGGGATTGTTCTTGCAGAATCCTCTTTGAGCTTTCTGGGGCTTGGCCTTCAGCCTCCAATTCCGTCCTTAGGGGGAATGATAGATGATGGAAGAGCTTTTATTTTTGGAGCACCCTGGATTAGCTTTTTCCCTGGTCTTTTTCTTTTTCTTATAATTATGGGGATGCTATTAACAATAGAAGAAGCAAACTCTGAAGCTTCTTTTTCGTAAAATAGCTTTAGGAGGAAAAAATGAAGAAGAAAATAGCAATTGTTGCAGGTATAATCGTTGTTTTATTAATTATAGTGCTCAACGTGAAGAAGTCGGATGGGGGAATAGAAGTAAGGGTTCAGGAGGTTAAGAAAAAGGAGCTTGTGGCAAAGGTAGAGGGGACAGGAGAGATTAAACCCAAGAAGAACGTTGAGATTTCCGCAGATATATCAGGGAAAATAGTAAAAATCGCAGTTAAAGAAGGAGATAAAGTGAAAAAAGGGCAATTTCTTCTTCAGATAGATCCTGAAGGATACAAAGCGGACCTGGAATCAGCCAAAGCTTCTCTTGAAGCTACGAGAGCAGAATTAATTCAGGCTGAAGCTAATTACAAAATGAACAAGGAAGCCTACGAAAGAGCAAAGGAACTTTTTAGAAAAGGGATTATATCCGAGGAAGAATTTTCCAGAGCAGAAGCAAATTATCAGAGTTCTCTTTCAGCTTTAAAGGCACTCAAATATAGAATAAAGCAAAATCAGGCAGCGGTTAAAAGCGCTGAAGAAAGATTGAAAAAAACTGTGATAACAGCTCCCGTGGATGGAGTCGTGACCAGTCTCAACGTTGAAGAAGGAGAGGTTGCCATTATCGGAACCATGAACAATCCTGGAACAGTTCTTCTTACAGTAGCAGACCTTTCAGTTATGGAGGCTGAAGTATGGGTGGATGAAACAGATATAGTAAGGGTAAAAGTGGGACAAAAAGCTAAAGTGACTGTGGATGCACTGCCTGAGGTTAAATTTAGAGGCAGAGTGGAAGAGGTTGGAAATTCCGCACAGAGTTCAACAGGACTCGCAGCCTCCAGTGAACAGGCGAAAGAGTATAAGGTTGTGGTTCTTTTAGAGGGAGATGTAAGTCAACTCAAACCTGGGCTTACTGCCACAGCAGAAATAGAAGTGGCAAGGAAGAAGGATGTGCTAACTGTCCCGATTTCGGCCTTAGTGGTCAGGAAGGTTAAAGAGAAAGAAAAGGAAGGGGTTTTTGTCGTAAAGAATGAAGTGGCTAAGTTTGTCCCTGTAAAAAAGGGAATAATGGGAGAGATGGAAATAGAAATAAAAGAAGGGCTTAAAGAAGGTGACTCTGTAATAGTTGGTCCTTTCAAAGTACTCAGGGTTCTAAAAGATGGTCAGAGAGTGAAGGTAAAGAAATCTCTTCTGGAGAGCAGCGGGAGGAAATAGTGCTTATAAAAACCGAGGATATCTGGAAGATATATAAAATGGGGAAGGTGGATGTGAAAGCTCTAAGGGGGGTTTCAATAGAGGTCGAGAAGGGAGAATATCTTGCTATAATGGGGCCTTCCGGCTCAGGAAAGAGTACCCTTATGAATATACTGGGATGTCTTGATACCCCCACAAAAGGGAGGTATTTTCTGGAAGGTAAGGATGTTTCTTCCCTTTCAGACGATGACCTTGCTTTAATAAGGAACCAGAAAATAGGGTTTGTTTTTCAGAGCTTCCATTTGCTACCGCGAACTCCAGCGATACATAATGTTGAACTTCCTCTTATATATGCAGGCCTTTCTAAAAAGGAAAGGAGAAAAAAAGCAGAAGAAGCCCTTGAAATTGTAGGATTAAAGGACAGAATGTATCATAAACCTAATGAACTTTCTGGAGGAGAAAGACAAAGGGTGGCCATCGCAAGAGCAATAGTTACAAGGCCATCCATTCTTTTAGCCGACGAGCCGACAGGTAATCTTGATTCAAAGGCAGGAGAAGAAATAATGAAAATATTTGAAGAACTCCATTCCCATGGTAATACTATAATAGTGGTTACTCATGATCCAAATATTGCCTCGAGAACAGAAAGGATTATAAAATTAAAAGACGGGCAGGTGGTAAATGATTAAAAATCTTTATTTAACAGTATTTGATCCTTATAAGGTAGGTGAGGGCTTAAAGGAGAAAAAATCCTGGGTTCTTGTTGCGCTTATTGTTTTCATCCTCACACTTGCTTTTTCACTTCCTTATTCTTATAAGGGCTATCAGGAAGCCATGTCGCAGCTGGAAATCCAGAAACCTGAGCTTGTCAAAAAATTGAAGGATGCAGGTAGATGGGAGAGCATGATTAATGTCTCTCAAAAGGCGATTATGATAAGAACCTCTGTAGGAGTTCTGATCACCTATGTTTTTTCCATCGTAGTAACAGGGGTTTTACTGCTTCTTGGAATAAGGTTTGTAACTCCCGAAGGAGACTATGCAACAATGATTGCGAGCTGGACCCATGCTACCTTTATTAATTATTCCATAGCTTCTCTTGTTAAAGGACTTATAATTTGGGCAAAGGGAAGCACATTAGGAGTTACAACCTCACTGCTAATTTTCTTCAACGCTTCACCCCTCTCTAAAACAGGAAGGGTACTTCAGGCTTTTGATATTTTTGATATATGGGCTGCGATAGCCTGCGGTCTTATAATAGCCGGTGCGCTTTCTATTGAAAAGAAAAAAGGAGTTTATGTTTCTCTGGGAGTCTGGTTGATAAAGAGCATCTTGCTGGCCGGTTTAGCGATGATTTCTCCAGGTATGTGATTTAAAATTGAAGGATTTACAAGAATCTAAACAGAGGCATAATTTCCTTTTTTGAACTTTGACTGCCCCTGATTTTGAAGTTATAAAAACAAATTTTGAGTGTCTTTTTAATCTTTTTATAACCGCAGGTGCCGGGAGTCCATAACTGTTGAACTTTCCAGCAGATACTATAGAAATTTTCGGTTTTGCTTTTGAGAGAAATTTCTCGCTGGAGCTTGTAGCACTGCCGTGGTGAGCTACCTTCAGAATATCTATTTCAGGGAGATTTGAAAGAATTTTATTCTCAACCGATGCTCCTATGTCTCCTGTTAGAAGCACTTTGGTCCCATTGTGATTTACAAGAAGAACAAGGGAATCGTTATTTTTCGTTTTATCAGTGGTTATTTCTGGAGGATGAAGGACTTCTATTGTGCAGCTACCAATTGAGAATTTGTTTCCTTTTTTCAGTCGGGTGAGTTTTTCCGGATCAATCTTTGAGATAAGACTTAAATATAAAGGATCTTTATCTGCAACTTCTCCTATGTAAAATTTACCATAAGGAAAATTTTCTAAAATGCTCAGCAAGCCACCTGCGTGGTCCGGATGATAATGAGAAACAAAAATCGCATCCAGCTTTCTTATTCCCTGTTTCCATAGTGCTTGAGAGACAACATATTCCCCGACATCGAATCTTCCTTCCTTAGAACCTCCCCCATCATATAAAAATACTTTTGGAGGGCAGCGGACAAGAACTGAATCCCCCTGTCCAACATCCAGGAAAATAACTTCGAATTGATTTGTTCTTTCCCCGGGATAAAATATAAGGAATAAAGGTAGAACAAGAACCCAATTTTTTCTTGGAGCGATAAAGAGAAGAAGGGAGATCGCTACAACCAAAAATAAAGGTATGGCTGGAACCGTAAAAATTGAAAACTTAATTGCATCCAGAGTAAAGATTATGTCAGCTATAAACTTTACAGGCAAATAAAGGAAGCTAAATCCTGCACTCCATAGAATAAGAAGGAGTATTAAAAAGGGGAGAATTGCAGCCGTTATTATATTGTTGAAGGGGGAGAGAAGGTTGGTGCGGTGAAAATGAAAGAGTGTTATGGGGAGAGAAAAGATATAAGCCACTAAGGATAGCATAAATAGCTTATAGATTTTTCCTTTTTCATTTATATGCTTTAAAAAAAGAACAATACCAAAGGTGACAAAATAGGTGAGCTGGAATCCCGGTGATAGAAACGAAAGAGGATGTAAGAAAAGACTAATCAGCATGGAAGCTAACAGCAAATTCACATAGTCTATATCCCTCCAGAGCAATTTGCCTACAATGATAAGTATTGCTATTAGTGTGGCTCTATCTACCGAAGGGCTTCCCTCCATCCAGAGGTAGAAAATCAGCAAAGAGAATAGTTCAATATACCATTTTGTCATTGTTTTCCAGGTAAACAATCCGCTTATAAGCCATACAAGATAAAGAAATAGCCCTACATGGGCCCCAGATATCGCAAGGAGATGATAAATCCCTGCAAGCTTCAAAGCTCTCCTTTGGTTTTCTCCCAAGTTGTATCTTTGTCCAAGAAGCAGTGCAGATGTAATGGATGAATAAGGAGATTGTAAAGATAAAATTTTTAATGCAGCTTTTTCCTTTAGACTGTAGAAAAAAGAAAAACTGCCGTTTTTGAGTTTTCTGAAGAAAATTCCGGATTTTGAATATCCATATGTTAGGATTCCTTGCGCAAGAAACAAATTTTTTCTGTCTACGCCGAAATTGCAAGGATGATCGGTAGGATAAAATCTTGCACTTCCTTCTATAATATCTCCCCTGTGGAAACCCTTTAACCTTCCTTTAACGGTTATTATTAGTTTACCTTCTTTTGTTTTTACATATAGTTTTGTGAGTTGTTTAGAAAACTCCGGGTTTCTATATAGTTTGCCCGTGAAATCCACGTATTCGTCTGTTTCCATATTGTAAAAACTGGAATTTAAAACAGAAAAATATGTGCGGTAAGATAGAGCACCTCCTAAAATGAAAATGCCTATCAAAAGAAATGATTTACCCCAAGAGGTATTTAAAGGAAGAAGTATAATCCAGATTAAAAGGGATAAAACTGAAAGCCATAGCGAAAAATAGATTTTATGGAAACCACATATCTGACCAGCAAGGAAGAAAAGAGCAGGAAAAAGAAAGGGCCTTTTCAAATCCTGATTTTTCTTATAAGCTGCCTGTCTGCTTCACAAAGGGTAAATGATGCTAACTCCTCAGGAAAAACCCATTTTATTTCACTGTGGGCGTTCATTTTTGAAGGGGTATTAAGAGGAAGACATTCATAAGCGATGAGAATAATCTTTGAATCTGGGTAAGAAAATTCCACTTTCCCGAGATATTTACACACTTTCACCTTTAATCCCAGTTCTTCTTCCAGTTCTCTTTCGAGTGCCTTTGCATCATCTTCTTCAGGGTTCACTTTTCCGCCAGGAAATTCCCAGAGTCCTTTTCTGTGTCCGGTTTTTCTCCTGGCGATTAAAACCTGTCCCTTACTATTCTTTATTATACCTGCTACTACTTTCAAACTATGTTGTACCCGACCCTCACCGCTTTTAGATTGATTTCCTCAAACCCCTTTGGAACTTTTTTAGGAATAAAATCCTCCAGCTCCTCCAGTGTAATAAGACCTGTCAATTTTGCAGTAATTGCAAGACTTAAAGTAGAAACAGTTACAATATTGCCTATTTCCTTGGCTGCAGTCTCAATTATAGGAATTCTGTAAATTCTATATTTCGGGTCATTGAATTCTCCAACCAGATTTGAATCAAGAACTATTATTGCACCTTCCTTTATATCCTGGAAATAAGCCTCAAATGACCTCTGGCTGGTGGAAAGATAGAAGTCCACATCAGTCGTTTTTGGAAAATAAATGGGTTTTTCATCAATAATTACATCAACCTTTGTTGGACCGCCTCTTACCTGGGCAGTATATCTTGGGCTGTGAATTGCATAAAGGTTTTTGTATTCCACAACGCTTTCCGCAAGAAGAGTACCCGCAGTTATTATTCCCTGTCCTCCAATAGCGCTGAAACGAAGTTCATAATGGAAACTCATTCTTTCCCCCTTGCCCTATTTATGATTTCTTCTTCATACAGTTCTGTATATTCTTTTCTTTCTTTATCCTCGTGAAACAGTCCCAGAATAATTTTGTCTTTTATCTCTTCTGGCGATTTCTTTTTAGCAACATTCATAGGGATAATCCTGTCGTTTATCCATCTGAGCATTGTGATTTGGTCCTTCAACTTATTTCTTCTTCCAAGATTGATATGGCAGTTTGAGATCGCCTCCACCACTGAAAACCCTTTATGATGGAAGGATTTTTCGATTAGTTTTTCAAGATTTCTTGGTCTTGTTACAGATTCTCGTGCTACAAAGGTTGCACCTGCTCCAATTGCAAGTTTTATCACATCAAAATTTGGCTCTATGTTTCCATAAGGTGTGGTCTGAGTTTTAAACTTCTGAGGAGTGGTTGGAGAGACCTGACCACCTGTCATCCCATAGACTGAGTTGTTGATAATAATGAGTTTTATGTCTATGTTCCTTCTCGCTGCATGTATGAAATGGTTTCCACCAATAGCGAGAGCATCGCCATCCCCACTTACCACAACCACGTGTTTGTCCGGTTTTGCAAGCTTTATCCCTGTAGCGAAAGCCAGAGGTCTTCCATGGGTGGTGTGTATGGTGTTTGCGTTTATATATGTAGACATTCTCCCAGAACATCCTATTCCAGTGACAAAGGCAATATCCTCATGTTTCCATCCGAGAGCGTCAAAAGCCCTCACTATTGCCTGCATTATAGTTCCGATTCCGCATCCCGGACACCAGGAATGGGGTAATTTAAAACTTCTTACATACTCCAGATAGCTCATTTCCCCTCCTTTACCTTTTCGAGTATTTCTTTGGGACTTATTGGCACTCCATTTACCTTGTTGAGTCCTTCCACTTCTCGCCTGAGGGCTTTCTCTACCTCTCCTTTTAACTGGCCGAGGTTCATTTCTGCAACGATGACTCTTTGCTTCTCAGTTATTGCCTCTCTTAAGGGTTCATCCGGGAATGGCCAGACAGTTATTGGTCTGAATAGTCCCAGTTTAATGCCCTCTTTCCTAGCCATTTCTACCGCAGCTATGGCTGAACGGGCCACAGAACCGATTGCTATTATTACTGTATCTGCATCCTCTACCATTAAAAGATGGTTTTTCCAGATTTTTTCCTTATTTTTCTCTATTTTGGCTTCTCTTAGCCTGGTTATCCTGTCCACTTTTTCCGGGTCTGTAGTAGGAAATCCCATTTCATCGTGTGCAAGACTTTCGAAATGGAAATTGTATCCCATGAAGAAATTGGGTAAAAGAGGAGGGTCTCCCTCATCCCTCTGATAAGTATAAAAATCCAGCCTGTTCAGACCTTTTGGTGGGAGCTTTCTGTTTATTATGTCATATTCTCCTGGCTCTGGTATATCCACAACTTCGTATGTATGACCTAAAATTTCATCTAACAGAAGTATCACGGGATTTCTATACTGTTCGGCAAGGTTAAAAGCCCTTATTGTTTCCAGATAAATTTCTCTTGGTAAAGAAGGAGCAACGGCTATAATTGGATGGTCTCCATGGGTTCCCCATCTTGCTTGCATTATATCTCCTTGAGCAGGATGCGTGGGTAGCCCTGTAGATGGCCCTCCACGCATAACATTTACTATAACTACTGGCACTTCCATCATGCATGCAAGTCCTATGTGTTCCTGTTTAAGAGAAAATCCCGGACCTGAAGTTGCGGTCATAGATTTCTCTCCAGTGATAGATGCGCCAATAGCCGCAGCCATAGAGGCGATTTCGTCTTCCATCTGTATGAATTTTCCTCCGACTTTTGGAAGAAGATACGACATTGCTGCTGCAAGTTCGGAAGATGGAGTAATTGGATAACCTGCGAAAAACCTGCATCCTGCTGCTATTGCAGCGTGTGCTATTGTTTCGTTGCCCGGCATAACCTTTCTCATTTTTCTCCTCCTTTTTCCTCTTCAATTGTAATGGCGAAATCCGGGCACTGATAAACGCAAAATTGGCATAGGGTGCAATACTCGGGAGCAATTGCCTCAGCAGAGTAGTTATAGATGTTTCTTTTGTTTTCCACCATTTCCAGAACGCCTGTTGGACATACAAAAACGCACAGAGCACAGCTTTTGCAGAGTTTTGGGTCTATTACTATTTTGGCTCCCTTATTATAAGGCTTCTTGCGACGGGTTCGCACCTCAATGTTTAATTCCTCAATTACATTACTCATAAATTCCTCCATGTATTATAAAGGCTATAATTATATTCTTTTATGTAAATATTTTCAAACTTCAGAGAAATAAATTTTTGGGGTTGACATGGAAGTCTTTTTTCACTAAAATTTAAAATTGTCGTCCAGGTTGGACGATT
>JAGHBF010000079.1 GCA_021161165.1 Candidatus Aminicenantota bacterium | reverse complement strand
TCATTTGCCCTTGCACAGGACCCTGAAGGGATAATTGCATCAACATTTAACGAATGGCATGAGGGAACGGAATTTGAACCCTCCAGGGAATATGGCTTTTTTTACTTAACTTTGCTTTCAATATTAACTAACAGATTCAAAAATCATGAGAAAATTCGCTGTTGACTGCATGATGGGGAAATTGGCAAGATGGCTGAGGATTCTTGGTTACGATACATTCTTTGATTGTAGCATTGACGACAATCAGTTGCTGATGATCGCAACAGCGGAGATGCGGATACTTCTCACAAAGGATAGGGAGCTTGCTGCAAAGGGTGGATATCTTGTGCTTGCAAAATCATGGAGAGACGAACTGAAGGAGGTGGTCAGAGCTTTCCATCTGGAGAAAGACATTAAGCCTTTTACAAGATGCCCTGTGTGCAACGGAGAATTAAAAGAAATAGAGAGGGAAGATGCGGAAAAACTGGTTCCTCCTATAGCCTTCAAAAACGCCACCAAGTTTTCAATTTGTAAAAAATGCGGTAGAGTTTATTGGGATGGATCTCACATGGTGAGAATGAAAAAAATAGTGGAAAAAATTATTAAGGAGGCAAAGGATGAAGAATGAAAAATTAAAGGAACGCAATCTTCAGCTTCTTGAAATGTTTTTTGCAGATTCTGATTTTAAAAATTTTTCATTTAAACTATGGGATGGAACCGAGTGGAAGCCTGAAGGAGCCGGAGAACCTGTATTTACAGTAAAACTTAATCATCCAAAAACACTTGCAAGCATGCTGGCCTTCCCTGTAGACAGAAGGTTGGGAGAAGCTTTCATTTATGGAGAATTCGATGTCGATGGAGACATGATAGCGCTATTTTCACTGGAAAAACATATTGAAAAAAAGTACAAAAAGCTTGTGAAAAACCCTTTCTTTTGGTCCAAAATTCTTGGACTTCTCAACGCTAAAATAAATTTTCAAAAACTCCACAGCAACAGAAAGGCAGCAAAACTTAGAGGTAAGACTCATTCTATCGAGAGAGATAAACAGGCAATTTCTTATCATTATGATGTATCAAATGAGTTCTATTCTCTGTGGCTCGATGAACTTATGAATTATTCATGTGCCTACTTCAGGAACTGGGACGAGGATATACACACTGCTCAGAGGAACAAACTTGAGCTGATTTGCAGAAAACTCAGATTAAAGGAAGGGGAAAAAGTGCTTGATATAGGATGCGGATGGGGTGGTTTTCTTATATACGCTGCTCAAAAATATGGCATAAGAGGCTATGGAATCACCCTGAGTAAGAATCAATTTGAATATGCAAACGAGAAAATAAAGGAACTGGGTCTGCAGGATAGAATAAGGGTAGAATACAGGGACTACAGAGAAGTTGAAGAATGGTCAAGCTTCGACAAGATAGTGAGCATTGGCATGTTTGAACATGTGGGGAGAAACATGCTTGAAGAATATTTCAGAAGGGCCTATAAATTACTAAAACACGGGGGTCTTTTCCTCAATCACGGCATAACAAGAAGAACTCCCAAGAAAACACCAAGAAGATGGTCTTTTTCCGATACTTACATTTTCCCGGATGGGGAACTACATTCTATATCTCACACATTATCGGTTGCAGAAAGGGTAGGATTTGAGGTAAGGGATGTTGAAAATCTCAGAGAACACTACGCAAAAACTCTCTGGCACTGGGCAAGAAGACTGGAAAGTAAAATGGAAGAAGCTCTCAAATATGTGGATGAGGTAGTCTTTAGAACATGGAGAATTTTCCTTAACGGGTCAAGCTATGGCTTCAAAACAGAGCTCTTTGGTCTTCATCAAGCACTGCTGGTAAAAAATTATCCCGACGGAAGCAACAACTTACCCATAAACAGGGAAGACATTTACAGAAACTGGAAATAGTTGTAGACCCACTTAAAATTATAATCAAACAGGCTACACTGCTATACTAGTAAATTACTTCTTCTTTTTCTCGGGAACGAGAAATTTCTTTCCTGTCTCCCTCACAATGGTTCTATACCATTCTTCAGGATAGCCAGGATGCTTTACATGCCCAAATTCATCTTTTACATTCCCATCAAGGTATTTCCATATCAAAAATTCACCGAGTTTCTTCCATCTCCTTACAACCATTTCTGCCTGCTCTACAGAATACTTCGTGAGATAATCTCTGGCAAGCTCAGGAGACTTTTTATAAAGTGCAAGAGCCGCTCTATCTATCCGTGACTGTTCTGCAATGAATTTTCCCTCAAGTTCCCTTTGAACCTTTTGAATATCTTTAATCATATCTGAATATCGTGAATAGGCATAATTAGAAACAAAATTGAAAACCCAGAACGCAGAATCCCAGCTAAATCTGTCGAAAGAGCCTGCTTCAGAAGAATAACTATAGGGGACTTTTTTAATTCCACAATACATGGGAACGTAGACAGTACTGTATGTATCGTCCACTCCAAACCAGAGAACTCCACCTATGGGATTCGGAAGCCATGAACGAGCCTGGGCCACAAAGGAAAAACCCGTCTGCTGTGTTGATATTGCCCTCTCATTGAAGTACTTTTTACCATCCAGTTTCCAGATCAGGGGCCTCCATCTGTAGGGCAATTTAAATGGTCCTGCCCCAACATCTTTTGTCATATCAAGCTCCGTCCCTTCAAAATGGCTCCTGAGAAGTTCCATTACATCCCTTACTGAAAGCTTTTTGTCCGGTTTAATCCAGAGTGGAAGTGGTTCTGCTTTGGGATTGCCCTTCACATAATCCATGGAAAATTTATGCGAAGGGGCTGCTCTTCTGAAAATATCCCAGACCCTTGCTTCACAAAATCTGAGAGCCCCAAAATCAGCGGGGGCATAAGCATCTGCAAAGCTAAAATCTTCATCCCTTCCTTTGAAATAACCCATCTTCCTGGCAAAGGAAATAACGTCCTTTGAATAAATGCATTTTTCAGGGTCGTTAAGGGGAAATTTTCTTATTCTTGACTGATTGGCATGAGCTGAAATATATCCATCCGGCACCTTGCATGCAACCCAGACTGCACCCTTTTCTTTTGGACCCTTTCCAATCATTTCAAGGATCCATACCTCATTAGGATCTGCTATGGAAAAGGATTCTCCTCCACTATAATATCCATACTCTGCCACAAGGTCTGTCATTACTTTTATTGCTTCTCTGGCAGTTCTGGCCCTCTGAAGGGCTATGTAC
>JAGHBF010000050.1 GCA_021161165.1 Candidatus Aminicenantota bacterium | reverse complement strand
TCTTTATATTTGCGCTTTTAATTTTTCCTGCGAAAAAAAATGATCCTATAGAACAACTCCCCTTAAAGTACAAGCAGTGGCTGGAACTTGTATGGTGGGTTATAACTCCCAAAGAGAAAGAGGTGTTTCTTAAATTAACAAATAATAGGGACAGGGATGTTTTTATAAAAACTTTCTGGAAGGTTAGAGATCCAAATCCCGCTACTCCACAGAACGAATATAAAGAGGAGTTGATTAGAAGGTTTAATTATGCAAATAAATATCTGGGGACCGATTCCCCAAAACCCGGATGGAAAACTGATAGAGGAAGAATATATATTCTTTTAGGAAAGCCTGCAAGTATAGAAAGATACTACATGGACCCTTACATTGTTCCTACAGAAGTGTGGTATTATTACGGGAATACTTCCCTCGGCCTTCCCTCACATTTTGCCCTTATTTTCTTCAGAAGAAATGGGACCGGAGAGTTTAAGCTCTATGATCCTCTTTCCGATGGCCCATATGCTTTGCTATTAAAGAATCAGGATACCAGAAATCTCGATCCTACCAATTTTGAGCAACTTTATCAGTATATAAGACAGGCACATCCAACTCTTGCTGATGTTTCCCTTTCTCTAATTCCAGGGCAGATCCCCTATGGATATCAGCCTTCTTTTACAGCTGCTTCTATAATGTCCAACGTATTGACTCTTCCTGAAAGGGAGTTTGATACTTCCTATGCAGAAGATTTCCTCAAGTATAAGGGAATAGTTGACGTGGACTACAGTATGAATTATATAAATGCCAGATTTTATATTCATGTGGCAAAGGACCCAAGATTTGGGATTAACTTCATTCACTATGCTATAGAACCATCCTCTGTTAGTTTTGACAGAATAGGGAAAAGAAATATAGCTAATTTTGAAGTGGATGCGAGTATAAAAGACCACAATGGAAATATTGTGTTCCAGTACAGAAACAACTTTACTATCGAACTGAACGACAGGCAGCTAACCATGGTAAGAAATGGTGGTGTTTCTCTCCAGGGCGAAATTCCTATTGTGGAAGGAGATTATGAAGTAATACTTCTGGTTAAAAATACAATTTCGAAAGAGTTTTCGTATATTGATACAAAAGTTAAAGTGCCCTCCCCTGAAAACTTCTACATAGAAGCTCCCCTTGTATCTTATGGGAAAGAAAATCTGGCAATGTTCGCTCTAAAACCCTTCACTTTTGGCAATACATTTTTCTATACCGACGCCAAAAAGGCATTTTCTGCAAAAGATAGGCCAGTATTTCTGATAAGGGTTTCCTCTCTACCGCAGCGGCTTTGGGAAACTGGAATTTTGGAGCTGGTAGCTGTATCAGAAGAGAAAAAAATTATTTTAAAGAAATTGAACCTAAACACAAAGCCTTATAGAAAGGATATGGATTTCACAATTGAGCCAGATGTAAAACTTCCTGCTGGAGAATATGAAATCTATGCAAAAATAGGTGAAATTAAATCCCCAATAGAAGAGATTGCCATTTCCCCTATTTCCGGAATTCCCAGGCCTATTATTTCCTCAAGTATTCTGCCTTTGAATAATCAGTTCCTTATATACTTATCCGTAGGAAGCCAGTATTTTAATCTAAAAAAATACAGAAAAGCGCTGGTATATTTGGAAAAAAGCTTTAAATTGAAGCCTGATTTCAAGGAAACTGCTATGAAACTTGCGCAGACATATCTCTTACTTGATTATCCCCAGAAGGCCTTGGCTGCTCTTTCGAATCTGAATGAAGAAGGAGAATATGAAGTGCTTTTCTACAAGGGCAAAGCTTATGAAAAAATGGGACTACTTGATAGGGCTGTTTTATATTATAAAAGGTCTATAGCAACTTATGACAGTGACCCCAGGGTTTTAAATTCACTTGGACTGTGCTATTTGAAGCTCAACAAAAAAGAAGAGGCATTAAAAGTTTTGGAAGCTTCCTTAAAATTAAATCCGAAACAACCTTCTATTATCAAAATTTTAGAAAAAATTAAATAAATTTGATTTTTTGCTTAATCAGTAATATATTATATAAATGATGGAAGAAGAGAAAGGAAGGCCTCTTTCAAAAAAGCCTCCCAAGAAGCTGGGACAAATTCTTATTGAGCAAGGATTGATAACTCCTCAACAGCTTGAGCTTGCATTGAAGGAACAGAAAAGAACAAAGGAAATGCTTGGAGAGATTCTTGTAAATTTAGGGTTCATTACCAGAGATGCACTGGCTGCAGCCCTTGCTTCCCAGT
Organism: Candidatus Aminicenantota bacterium; assembly: GCA_021161165.1. Lineage (GTDB taxonomy): Bacteria > Acidobacteriota > Aminicenantia > S016-38 > S016-38 > S016-38. The sequence continues at coordinate 8,712 of JAGHBF010000050.1, read as the reverse complement.
CAGAGGTTAAAACAGTTGATGTAAAAAACTTAAGGGTAAGAGGAGACGTTTTAAAATTAATACCCGAAGAGGTAGCCAAGCGCCTAAAAGTGCTCCCTTTTGATATGGATGATAAAAACATTTACGTTGCAATGGCTAATGTCTTTGATCTAAGGGCTATTCAGGAGCTGGAAAAAATAACAGGGAAGTTTGTTAAAGTTTTCTCTGCTCCTGAAAGTGACATAATGACAGCAATAGAACTAAATTATGCTGGGGGAACTTCAATTGAGGAGTTGATAGAACAATCTATAGAAATAGCGTCTAAGGCTGCTACTACTGATATCGTAAGCGAAAAGCCTGTGGTCAGGCTTGTTGACCATATAATAATTAAAGGAATTGAGGACGGAGCAACGGATATTCATATTGAACCAGAAGAAACTATTGTAAGAACAAGATACAGGATAGATGGAGTTCTTTTCCCAGGACCTATTATTCCAAAGCTATTAAGGCCCGCTATTGAGACAAGATTAAAGATACTATCAGGGGCGAATATCGCGGAGTCAAGAGTGCCTCAGGATGGAAGAATTTCATACAGGTATGGCAAGAAAAGATTTGATATTAGAGTTTCCTTTTTCCCTACCATTCACGGAGAAAATATCGTAATGAGGCTGCTTGATAAGTCGAGATTGGTCCTTGGTCTCGCAGACCTCGGATTTTCCAGGAAACATCTTGAGATTTTTGAGGCCCTGATAACAAAGCCTTATGGGCTTATACTTGTCACAGGTCCCACTGGCGCAGGAAAGACAACAACTCTTTATTCTGCAATTAATTATTTAAATTCGATAGAGAAAAATATTATGACAATAGAAGACCCTGTGGAGTATGAGTTCCCACTAATAAGGCAGAGCCAGGTTAACCCGAAGGCTGGTTTTACTTTTTCCGAAGGGTTAAGGGGGATTCTGAGAAACGACCCTGATATTATTCTTATAGGAGAGATAAGGGATGGAGAAACAGCTGAAATGGCTGTAAGGGCAGCATTAACAGGTCATCTGGTTTTTGCCACTCTTCATACTAACGATTCCATTTCAGCTGTTCCAAGACTTGTTGAAATGGGGGTAGAGAAATTTTTGATAGCTTCTTCCCTGATTGGAGTAGTAGCACAGAGATTGGTGAGAAAATTATGTGAGCATTGTAAGGTGCCTTATAAGCCTTCGGTTGATGACCTTAAGCGCATTGGATGGCACTGGGAACCTGAACCTGTTTTTTATAAAGCTACCGGGTGCGAAAGGTGCAGAAATACGGGCTACAGAGGAAGAACGGGGATATTTGAAATTTTTGTAGTTTCAAAGAGAATAGCAGGAATGATTGCAGAGGGGAAAATTTCTCAACTTAAAGAGGCTGCTCTTTCAGAAGGTTTTGTTACGTTGTTTGAAGATGGGATAAACAAGGTAAGACGTGGAATAACCTCTCTTGATGAAGTTTTCAGGGTGACTTATGGAGAAGTCTGATGCCTGTTTATTCATATGTGGCGAAAAATCCCAGGGGAGAAACCATAAAGGGGACGCTTGAAGCCCTGGATGAAGTACAGTTAAGAGCCATTTTGAAGGAAAAAAGTTTGTATCTCCTCGAAGCAAAAGAGGAAAAAAGGAAGCCTCTGAAGCAAAGAGCAAAACTTTCAAGAAGAGAGCTTATCACTTTTACCATTCACCTTGCCACTTCCCTTGAATCAGGAATTCCTCTTGTAACTGCTATTCAGGATTTTTCCGAGGAATTTAAGGCTAAAAAAGAACTATTTGAAAATCTCGTTTCGATGCTCCAGGCTGGAATGAGCTTTTCTGATGCGCTTGAAAATTTCCCAAGGGCTTTCCCAAAGGTGTATGTCAGCATAGTAATGGCAGGGGAGGCAACCGGAAATCTGGATAGGGTATTGTGGGACCTCGTGAGATTCCTAGAATGGCAGGAGGAAGTTTCACGTCAGGTAAAACAGGCATCGATATACCCTATTATAGTGATTTTAATGGTTATAGGCGTAATTACTTTACTTATGACTTTCACTCTTCCAAGAATAGTTCCCATTCTCAAATCTTATAATGTAGAACTTCCCTGGGTTACAAGGATGTTTATTGGAGTTTCTGAATGGTTTCAGAATTACTGGTGGGTAATTATTCTTGTGATTGCAGGATTTTTCCTTTTTTATAAACTTACTTATGCTTATTCAATAAAATGGAGGAAATTCTGGGATAAATTAAAATTAAAAATCCCTGTTTTTGGACCATTGCAACACAAACTTGCTTTTTCCAGATTTTCCCATTACATGGCCAGCCTTTATAAGGCTGGAATAGGTTTGATACAGGCTCTTTCTATAGTGCAAGAGGTTGTGGGCAACGAAGTAATAGCGGAGTCTCTATCACGAGTAAAAGAGAGAGTCCTTGCGGGAGAAAAAATTTCCGAAGCTATGAAGACTGACCCTATATTTCCAAAGCTTGTTATAAGGATGATGGCCGTTGGAGAGGAAACAGGGAGGATTGAAGTAACATTAGAGAAAGTATCTGATTATTACGACAGGGAAGTTCCAGCTGCTATTAGAAGGTTTTTCGCCGTTCTGGAACCTTCAATTATTATTCTTCTTGGAGTGGTAGTTCTTTTCCTTGCCCTCGCAATTTTCCTCCCCATTTATAAATTAGCTTCATCTATAGGAGCGCAGGCACGATGAGAAAAAAGGATTTTTTGGTTATAAGTTTTGAAGACAAATTTTTAAGAATTCTTGAAATGGCGAAGGGTAAAGAGGATTTTTACGTGACGAATCTATTTTATGAAGAAGTGGAAGCCGATGATTATGTTGGGGCAATGCATTTGGTTTCTACAATGTATCCCGTAAAAGGCAGAGATGCTTTTATCATTTGGCCTACCAAGAAAGTATTTTCTTCTTTACTTAAACTTCCACCTATGAACAGAAGAGAAGCTCGCCTGGCCATCTACAATGAACTTAGAGATATGGTTCCATTTACAGGTGAGTTTAATTTTGATTTTGTAGTTTCAAAAGGTGAAATGGAAGATTTATATTTTGTTGTGGCGGTTGAGAGAGAAGATGTTGAAATTACCGTTAGGAGACTGGAAACCCTTGGTGTTCGCATTAAAGGAGTTATTACAAAGGAATTGGCCATACAGGGGGTTTTCAAAGAATATGTTAAAGACCTTGGGATTACAGGTTTTCTGCACATTTTTGATGGGACAGGTAGTTTTTACATTTTTAAAGACGGCAATGTTCTTTTGTCAAGAAGTTTTTCTCTTCCTCACGGAGAAGAAATAGGAGCTATAAGGGAGGAAGTTTTAAGGTCGATTCAGTATCTTAAACAATTTATGAGAAATTTCGTAATGAGCGAAATCTTTATTCTCGCGCCCCCTGAATACAAAATAGCCTATGAGGAAATACTTCCTATTCCAATGAAGATAAGGGATATTATTGAGGAAGATTTACTTTCAAAATTACCTCTTTCGTTTTCAACTGATATTCAGGAAAACATCAATGAGTTTCTTTTAAAATTCATGCCTTTACTTGGCTATGCTTTAATCCAGGAGACAAAGAGATGGCCGAATCTACTTCATGAAGATTACATATATGGTAAAAAGATATCATCTTCCATAGTGGTGTTTCTGCTTGAAATTCTATTGTCCGCAGGACTTGTAGGAGTAGGAATTTATCTTTTAAATTCTTACAGGCAGCGTTCTGAGAAAGAGATGCAGAACATAATGAAAAAATACACTTCTATTGAATTAAAATTACAGGAGCTCAATTCTGTAAAAGCCAAGAGAATGGAGATATGGAAGAGATACTATGACCTTTATGCGAGAAGAAAACATGCTTCAATAGTTGGAGAGATAATTAAAGATTTTTCCGAAAATGCGCCCATCAATACAGTCTTTGATTCAATTACCTTTCAGTTTCAAAATACAAAGGTTAAATTTGAAATAGCAGGAGCCATTTTCGAAAGGCCTGGGCCTGGAAATCAGCATTTTCTTGCCTACTTTGATAGAATGAAATCGCTTTATCCAAACATAATATTCGCTGAGTTGAAAAATGTTATGGAAGCAGACCCGTTTTTCCCTGATAACCGTCCGATTCCAAAGGTTAAATTTATAATAAAGGGGGAAAAGGAGGTTAATTTTGAGGTTAAGTAAGAAGCAATTGTTTTATTTATTGAGGGTTTCAGGCCTTATTATTTTTTCCCTTCTACTCTTTCTATTCATCTTCCTGTACTTTTATTCTTCTATAAGCACTACCACTTCTATTATGAAAAAAGTAGAAGAGATAAAAGCAAAGACAGAAATCTATAGAATGGAGGCGGCAAAATTTGTGGCTCCTACCGCTGAAGAGAAAACTTTCTTCGCTGATATAAATAAAAAATGGGAGAATACCTATGTTTTCCCGTGGACTAGGGAGGAAATAGCAAAGAAAGTTTCTGGATTTGTGAGTATGGTAGAGAAAATGGCTGAGAAGTATGGTATTAACAGGCTCGAAATGAAATCTGATAATGACATTATAAAAATAGTATTGAGCAATAGAGAGAAATATAAACCTCTCTCTCCCGTTAAAAGAAAGATGAATACTTCAAGCGATGGAAAGGTTGTGCTAAGGATAGAATATGTAGCTGAGCCAGTGGCGGGAATAAAATTTGCTCAGGATTTAATTTTTAATTCTGCCCCCGTCTTTCCTGTGGAATTTGATATAGACAGAGGTAGAGAATTATTCTTTACACTTGTTTTTGAACTTAAAAGGATGGAAAAATGAAGCCAAAGGATATTGGAGCAATCTTATTATTAATAGTGGCGGTGATTTTTTTCTGGTTTCGGGTTATTAACAAGCCCACATCTAAACAATCCAGAACTTCCATACCAAGAGAAAATGTTACAATAGGTGAAAAAAAAGGAAGTGCTCCTTCTACGTTTCTGGAAAATTTCAAAAAGGATATTTTTCTTTATCCTGTAAATTCCTTCCTCCCTGATGAACCGGTTCCGATCATGATGTTAACCTCGCTTTCCTATAATCCATTTAAACTTCCGCCTGGCGTTGGTGCTGGTGAAGGGGAGCCTGCAGAGACGATTACGCTGAAATTGAGTGCTATAATTAACATAGGTAAAAATAAAATCGCAATAATTAATAACAAAAGATATAAAGAAGGCGATATGATAGGACCCATACTTATAAAAAGGATAGAAAGAAACAAAGTATATATTCAAACCCCTTTGGGAGAAGAATTCCTTCAGCTTTATTCTGAAAAATCTTCTATAACACTGAGTTTTTCTTCTCCCAGGTCTGTTAAGGGAGGGAAAAAATGAGAAGAGCTCTTTTGCTAATATTATTCTCTTTTCTTTTGATACAGTGTGGAGGCAAACAACCTGAAGTTGTGCCAACTCCTGTAAAGAAAAAGGAAGCAGTTGAAAGTAAAGAGAAGAAAGCCGTTCCATCACCGGTAAAGATTCCTTCTCAGGATGTTGTTAAAACAGTAATTAAAAAGGGGAAAACACAGAAATTAACCATAGAACTTGAAGGTGGGGATGTTCGTCAAGTTTTAATGGCTATAATGACTGCAACAAAATATTCAATAGTTATGGACCCTGAAGTGAAAGGCACTGTCCCCAGAATGTCTCTCAAGGATATTACCCTTGATCAAGCCTTATATTACATCCTTACTCCCCTTGGTTATGACTACAGTTGGGAAGGAGATGTTCTTCACGTATATAAACCCAGATTTGTTACCAGAATTTTCACTGTTAATTTCCTCCCAGCGGAGAGAAAGGGTACCAGAAAGGTATCATACTCCAGTGTTTCTACTATAACAGGAGGCATGGGTGGAATGATGGGAGGAGTCGGGGGAGTTAGTGGAATTGGCGGGATTGGAGGAGTTGGTGGGGCTGGAGCTGGTTTAGGGGGCATGGGAGCAGCAGGTTTAGGAATGGGCTTAAATGCGAGTACCAGTAATATTGATACCAAAACAGACACTAATTTATGGTCTGACCTTTCAATGGGGCTTTCCACTCTTCTCTTCAACAAAGTGTCAACCAAAATTGAAAAAGAGCCCAGGGCAATAAGTGTTTCAGATAATGAGGGAAGAAAACTCATTATAAGTCCTCAGTCAGGGATAATTTTTGTAAGAGCAGAAGAGGAAAAAATAAATCAGGTGGCCTCATTTATTGAAAGCATACAGGGCTCTGCGCAGAGACAGGTGTGGATGGAGGTGAAGATCGTAGAAGTTAAACTCAACGCAGCCCATCAACTTGGAGTTAATTGGGAATCGGTTTTAAAAACCGCTGGTTTCTTTGGTACCCTTCCTTCAACTTCTACGCTTTTATATCCTGCAGTATCCTTTGATTCAGGAAAGGTCTCAAGTCAGGAACTCACAGGAGAAAATAAAGGACTATTCACTTTTTCAGTCTCCAACAAGAAACTGGACCTTCTGATAGATGCTCTTAGAACCCAGGGAAAGGTTGAGGTCCTTTCATCCCCAAGAATTTCTGCTTTACAGGGGGAAAAGGCTCTTATAAGGGTGATAAGGGAACAGCCGTTCTTTACCATGCAGACTCAGATTTCTCAAAGTTACGGAAGCCAGGTTGTTGCTCCCTCCATAATGGTACAGGTGGTTCCAGTTGGGGTCGTCCTGGATATAATTCCATCAATTGGAACGGATGGCAACGTAATTTTCAGCATAAATGTTGATGTTTCTGAGCTTGTAAAGGTAGAAGAATTTGCTTCAGAAAATTCCAGAGCATCTCAACCTGTGATTGACAGGAGAAGCATTGATACAGTAATCAAGGCAAAACAGGACCAGACGGTTATAATTGCCGGTATAATTAAGAGGAGAAAAGATATAGTAGAGCATGGGGTTCCTTTCTTTATGAATTTGCCTGGGATCGGCTCTCTTTTTAGAAGGAAAGAAGTTCTATGGAGTACTTCAGAGCTCGCCATTTTTATCACCCCTGTTATCGTGAGTGGAAAAAGGGTTGAAGAATTAACCCAGCAGGAAAGGGAAAGATTACAAAAGATACTTAAGGAACTTCCTCCTGATAGAAGCAGTACAGGGTTGATAAAATAAAATGTACGAGGAGTTCTACGGGTTCAAGAAAAGGCCCTTTCCTCTCACTCCTGATCCCGAGTTCTTTTTTATGAGTAAATCACACCTTGAGGCACTGGAGCACTTAATTTATGGAATAAACAGAGGGGATGGATTTATAATTATTATAGGAGAAGTGGGGACAGGAAAGACAACTCTTTCAAGAATACTTATAGAAAAGTTATCTCCTGTTATGCCCACATCTTTGATATTAAATCCTTTTCTTGATGAGAGAGGACTTCTAAAATCCATCCTTGAGGATTTTGGAGCCCCTTACAGTACTGATGGAAAAGGCCAGGAAGAGCTTCTGGAGACCCTCAGAAAGTTTCTTATAGAAAAAGTGGTGGAGGAAGGGAAAAGAGCAGTTGTGATAGTGGATGAAGCGCAGAATCTGAAGATTTCCGTTCTCGAACAGCTTAGAATACTTTCCAACCTTGAGACAAAAGAAGAAAAATTACTCCAGATAGTTCTATTTGGTCAGGAAGAACTTGCGGAAAAACTTTCTCTTTCTGAACTAAGGCAACTTAATGAGAGAATATCGATTAGATATTATCTCGGACCTTTGCAGAAAAGAGAAATTGGACCATACATTCATTACAGGATAAAAGAAGCAGGTGGCCACAGGAGGCTTAAGTTTACCTCGAAGGCGATATCAAGGGTCTGGAAATTCTCAAGGGGAAAACCAAGATTGATTAATATGATATGCGATAGAGCATTGCTTGCCGGATTTGTTGAACAAAAATGGACTATAGATGAGAAACTCGTTAAAAAGGCTGAAAGGAGTATAAGAGGAGAAAACAGAGAAATATGGAGAGAATTTCCCTGGTGGAGGAGAATCTTTCTTAAAAAACAGGGAGAGAAAGATGAGTTTGATCTCTGAAGCTTTAAAAAAAGCAGAAAAGAAAAGGACAGAATTTAAAGAAGAAATAAAAGTTCCTCTTCCTCCTGAGCCTCCGAGGAGTAGAAAAAAGATTACATATTCAATTGTAGTTCTCTTACTGGTGATAATTATTTCCCCTATAATTATTGTTCTCTTGCTCAAGGTAAATTCCTATGAGAATAAACCACCTAATGCAAAGGCTAAAGCGGTAAGACGGATGGAAGAGCCTCAAACTTTAAAGTCTTCATCTGTGGAACAGAAGAAATCCCGTTTTAATAAAAGAACTGAAGATATCTCTTCATCCTTAGCAGAATCATCAAATGTTAATAAATATATTCCAGGTTCGTCCCAGAATATTCCTCTGGTTCAGGCCGTTCCGCCTCCTTCTCATCCGAAGAGACCAGCTTTCAGGGAAGGTTTAAAGAAACCTTTAACTGAGCCAGAACAGAATATAATGAATGAGAATAAGGAGGAAGAAGCTAAGGAGGAAAAACCTAAAATAGTTATTAAAGTGGAAAAGGAACAGGAGAAGAACTGCGGCTTGTTGTTTCAATCTAACAAGCTTTTGGAAGCAGAGAAATGCTATTTGCAGCAGCTTAAACTTGGAAGAACCAGAGACCTTCTGGAAGCCTATGGGACGGTAGAACTTATGCTTAAGAAGTGGCCTGAAGCCGAGAGAGCATTTAAAGAGGCTCTTGGAATGGGAGCAGCTTCCTCTATATTATGGTTTAATTATGGTATCTC
>JAGHBF010000040.1 GCA_021161165.1 Candidatus Aminicenantota bacterium | reverse complement strand
TGCAAGTGCCTCTTCCACAACTTTTTGCTCTGAAGGTTTTTCCCCCTTGATTTTTTTTACCGTTTCTTCTACTTCGCGCACACTTAGATTTCTTCTCTTGATCTTTTCAAAAACATCCATCATTCTCTTTGGGTCTTTTATCGAAAGCAAAGCCCTGGCCTGACCAGCATTGATTTCTCCTCGGTGTAAGGCTTCCTTAATTTTTTCTGGAAGTTTCAAAAGACGAAGCAAATTGGTAATAGATGATCTATCCATTCCTGTAATTCCTGCAAGTTCTTCGTGGGTCAAGCTAAATTCTGTTCTGAGTTTTTCCAGGTCTTCAGCTAATTCCAGAGGAGAAAGGTCATCCCTCATTACGTTTTCTACAAGGGTAATAACAGCAGATTCTCTCTCATCTATGTCTTTAATTATAGCCGGGATCCTTTTTAGCCCCGCTTTTAGTGCGGCTCTCCATCTTCTTTCCCCAGCAATTAAAGTGAATGTCCCATCCTCATTTTTTCTTAGAAGAATTGGCTGAAGCACGCCGCTTTGTTTTATAGATTCTGCAAGCTCATCTATACCTGTAAAGTCCCTTCTTGTTTGAAATGGATTTGGTTTTATCTGGGAAACATCCACATAAAAAAGTTCCCCTTCCTTTTCCTCAAGAAGGTCAAGCAATCCCTTTCCTAAACCTCTTTTCATTCTCCCAATAACTCCTTTGCTAAATTTATATATGCCCTGGCACCTTTTGACCTTATGTCATAAAGAATAATGGGTTTTCCGTAACTGGGAGCTTCACTCAGACGAACATTCCTCGGAATAATGGTTTTGAACACTTTGCCAGGGAAGAATCTTCTTGCTTCGGTTTCCACCTGACGGGAGAGAACCGTTCTTTCGTCATGCATGGTTATCAGGACCCCTTCAATATCTAAGTCCGGGTTATAGCGCTTCTGGACTTTTTTTATCATGGATAAGAGGTCTGAAAGTCCTTCAAGGGCAAAATACTCGCTTTGAAGAGGAATAATTACAGAATCGGCTGCAATCAATGAACTTAAAGTAAGATAGCCCATGGAAGGGGGACAGTCCAGGAATATGAAATCAAATTCATTTCTTATTTCCTGGATTTTCTGCTTGAGAAGCATTTCTGCGGACTCTGCAGACATTAGTTCTACTTCTGCTGATAACATTGCTGGAGAAGAGGGGAGAATTTTCAGATAACGAATTTCAGTGGGTTTAATGGCTTCTTTCCAAGTAGCTTTACCAAAGAGAACTTCAATTATACTCCTGTTGTCCCTTCTTTTGTTTAAGCCCGAAGCAGTGGTTGCATTTCCCTGGGGGTCCATATCAATGATAAGAATATGTTTTTCTGCCAGACTTAGCGATGCACCCAGGTTAACTGCGGTCGTTGTTTTTCCAACTCCGCCTTTTTGATTTGCTATTGCTATTATTTTTCCCATTTCTATGAATTATAACCAAGAAAAGGTTATCCTTTCCAGAAACTTTTTTTACCTCTGAATTATACTTTTTTATCTTTTTAAGTTGAAGAATTCTTTCAACTTCGTTTTTCCCGGTAATAAAACAGTACCCTTTTTTTATATTATTACAGTCCTCTCTTACAAAGTCTTCCTTGTTTTTTATTCCCAAACAGGTCAGGTAATCAAATTTTTTGTCGCAGAACTTTTTGTGAAAAAGGAAAAAGTCTCCCTTTAATACTTCTATGTTAGTTAAGCCCAGTTCTTTTATTGCCAGAGTTAAAAACTCATATCTTTTTTTCCTTGGTTCCACCAGAAGAACTTTTTTTTCAGGACTAAGAATTTTTATGGCAAGACCAGGAAATCCAGCGCCTGAGCCTATGTCTACTATTGAGTCGAAGGGTTCGAGGGTTTCCAGCACCTGTTTTGAGAGGAGCCAGAGATAATCAAAGGTTTTTTCAAAACTTTTCCTTGATATTAAATTAAATTTGGCATTTTCCCTTCTCAGGATTTCTCTGAATTTTTCTTCCATCCTCTTATCCTTGCTATTAATAGAGAGAGAGCCGCTGGCGTCATTCCAGAGATTCTCCTTGCTTCACCTATTGTTTTAGGTCTATATTTAGTCAGTTTTTCCTTCAGCTCATTTGAAAGGCCCTCTATAGAGTAAAAGTCTATGTTCTCTGGAATTTTCAGGGATTCCTCTTTTTTGATCCTTTCGGCTATTCTCCTTTCCTTTTCCAGATAACCCTTATAACGAAGCTCTGCTTCAAGGAATCTTTTTTCGTCATTTGTGGAAGGTTTTAATTCCCCGGGTAGAAGAGCTATGACCTCTTGTAGTGATATTTTTCCTGTGGAAAAGAGGTTCTGAGCAGGTTTTCCCTCAATTTTTTGAATAAAAATGTATTCTCTGGCTTTTTCTCTTCTTTCTTTGGATTTCAAAAACTCTGCATACTGCTCGTCATCAACAAGACCGAATTTTCTACCGTAAGGGGTTAGTCTTATATCCGCATTGTCAATTCTAAGGTACAATCTATGCTCTGCTCTGGATGTGAAAAGCCTGTAAGGTTCGTCAACCCCCTGGGTTATAAGGTCGTCTATCATGACCCCTATATAGGATTCTTCCCTTCTTAGAACAAAGGGAGGTTTACCCTTGAGTTTAAGGGCAGAATTAATACCTGCAATAATTCCCTGTCCTGCAGCCTCCTCGTAACCAGAGGTTCCATTGATCTGGCCAGCCAGGTAAAGGTTTTCAATCAATTTTGTTTCCAGAGTGTGATATAGTTGAGTGGGCTGGACGAAGTCATATTCAATTGCATAGCCAGGTCTCATCATCACGGCATTTTCAAGCCCTGGTATTTTTCGCATCATTTCTTCCTGTACCTCGTAAGGCAGGGACGAAGATAACCCATTGGCGTAGACTTCTTTAGTGTCAATTCCCTCGGGCTCAAGAAAAATATGATGCCTTTTATGGTGCGGAAATTTAACTATTTTGTCCTCTATTGAAGGACAATATCTCGGGCCAATTCCAATAATTCTTCCGCTATAAAGAGCAGAGCGATGAAGATTTTCCCTTATTATCTTGTGAACATTTTCATTGGTATATCCCAGATAGCATACAATTTTATTCTCAAGGAGATGCTTTGTTCTGAAGCTTAAGGGAACCGGGTCTTTATCTCCCTTCTGCACCTCAAATTTAGAATAGTCAATGGAATCCGCATGGATTCGCATGGGAGTGCCGGTTTTGAGTCTTCCAATTTGAAAACCGAGATTTTTGAGGTTTTCTGCAAGTTCTATGGAAGCAGGTTCGTTTGCTCTGCCTGCGGGGTAGTTTCTTTCACCTATATGAATGAGCCCGTTCAAGAAAGTCCCGGGAGTCAGGATTACAGCTTTAGATTTTATCTTTGTGCCGTCCAGCAATTCCACTCCCGCAGCTTTTCCCTCTTTCACAATGATTCCTGTGGCTATCCCCTGATAAATAATTAGATTTTTAACCGTTTCAAGATAGTGTTTCATATGGAGTCTATAACACGCTTTGTCCTCCTGTGCCCTGGGAGACTGGACAGCCGGGCCCTTTTTTACATTTAGAAGCCTGAAATGAATTCCACATTTGTCCCCCATCCATCCCATAATGCCACCTAAAGCGTCTATCTCTCTTACAAGCTGTCCCTTCGCTGTACCTCCAATTGAGGGATTGCAGGACATCTGAGCAATTGTTTCAAGATGAATTGTTAGCAACATAGTTTGAAAGCCAAGACGGGCGGCAGCATGAGCTGCTTCTATTCCAGCGTGTCCGGCTCCCACTACAACTATATCTACATCAATCATTTTCCTATGCAAAACCTAGAAAAAATGTTTTTCAATATTTCCTCGGAGGAGATTTTGCCAAGAATCTCTTCCAGGGATTTGATTGCTCCTCTAATTTCTTCTGCCACTATTTCCTCTGTTTCGTGGTTCCTGATCATTTCAGAAGCCTTTTCTATGTGAGAAAGAGCTCCTTCAAGAAAGGCTTTTTGTCTTGAATTTACATAAATTTCCTCTTGGGTAGATGTACCAGAAAAGCACTTCCACAGAGTTTCTGTTAATTCTTCAAGATTTTCTCTTTTTTTAGCTGAAATTTTAATAATGTGACCATTACCTAATTTTTTTATGTCCTCTTCTGAGATAACCTTTTTGAGGTCTATTTTGTTTAAAACAAACACTTTCCTTTTATTAGAAACAATCTCTGCCAGAGCTCTGTCGCTCTCATCAATTGGTGAGGAAGCATCTAGAAGGAAAAGAACTCCGTCAGCTTCCTCTATTAATTTCAGAGCCCTTCTCATCCCTTCCTTTTCAATTTCATCAGATGGCCTTGGGTTCATCCCTGCAGTATCTGTAATGAGAAAGGGAACCCCCTTTACAATTATTCTTTCCCTGAGGAAATCTCGGGTAGTTCCAGGAATTTCTGTAACAATGGCTCGTTCTTCCTCAAGGAGAGCGTTAAAAAGAGAGCTTTTTCCTACATTTGGTTTTCCAACAAGGACAAGCTTTATCCCTTCAAGGAACTGTCTTCCTCTATCAAAAAGTGCGATAAGAGAATTTATTTTTTCCTTTGTGTTTTTTAAAGCTTTTTCCACTTCCTTAAGATCAATCGAGATACCCTCCTCAGGAAACTCTATTTCGGTCTCAAGCAATATTGCAAGGTTGAGTAGTTCCTCCCTGAGAGTCTCTATTCTTTTCGAAAGGCCGCCTTCTAATTGAGAAAAAGAGAGCTTTACTCCCCTGTAGGATTGAGCTTCTACTAATTCCTCTACTGCCTCAGCCCTTGGAAGGTCCATCTTTCCATTGAGAAATGCTCTGTATGTGAATTCTCCCGGGTTTGCCTGTCTTGCGCCGGATTTTATTGCAAGTTCTACGATTCTCCAGGCTACGATAGGGTTTCCATGACAGGTTATTTCCACCATTTCCTCACCTGTATAGGAGTTAGGAGCTTTATAATAAATAAGAATTCCTTCGTCGAAGAAGCTTCCTTCCTCAAAATCATAAAGTTTTCCGTAGGTTGCCTTACGTGGAAGAATTTTTCCTGCAGGTTTGAAAAGCCTCTTTGCTATTGAGAGAGCCTGATCCCCGGAAAGCCTTACCATTGCAATAGCCCCTTTCCCCTGAGGCGTTGAAGGGGCCACTATAGTATCATCCATTTTTTATCTTTTTAATTTTTATTCGCTTTATGTAGCCTTCTCCCTCGCTTTTACTTGAAACTCCTTCCAAGGAGTTTACTACCATGTGGATGATTCTTCTTTCGCTGGGTTCCATAGGGAAAAGCATTTCTTCTTCCCCTGTTTTCTTAACCCTCTCAGCCACCTTTTTCGCAAGGCGTTTAAGGTAAGCCTCCCGTTCTTTCCTGAATCCGCTGGAATCCGTTACAATCCTTTTTCCAATATAAGGAAAAAGCCGATTGAGTAGATATTGCAGGTCATTGAGCAATTCTCCGTAGTTTTCGGTGAAGATGAACGAGTCATCTCCTGTATAATTTACTGTTAAAATATCTCCCCTTTCTTCCTGGATCTGGAAATCTCCATTAAGAGAGAGTTTTTCCTTAAAAAAGTGCAAAAAATCTTTCAGCTTTTCTAAGTCTTCTTCGTCCTTTATCCAGGCCTGAATGTGAATTTTTCGTTCTTTTCCATAAAAGGATGTTTTCTCCTTTATTACCCTGTATACCAGCTTCTCCCTCGGGACTCCGAAATATTCTTCAGCTTCCCCCAGGGCGAAATCAAGGTCCTTTCCGCTGAATTCCTTTTTTTCACGATGTTTCATGTG
>JAGHBF010000025.1 GCA_021161165.1 Candidatus Aminicenantota bacterium | reverse complement strand
TTACATAGCTGTGTCTATCATCTGTTCCATTCATAGCAGCTCCGTTGTTACAAGCAAAAGTTCCTATAATAATCTCTTTCTTACCATCTCCATCTATATCTTTGATTAAATATTCCCGCGTAATCAGGGAGCCCGCATAATATTCCCAGAGGAGTTTTCCTGTATCAGGATTGTAGGCAGCCATACCTCTTGGAAAGCGGAGGTAGGTTGTAAATATAACCCCCAACAGCTCTTTTTTCTCATCTCCATTGAGGTCTATTAGATTAGAATAAATAAATCTTGTTCCTCCATTCTTCTGAAATTCAATGGTGGTCCTTTCAAGGGCAATGGAACTAATGATTTCTCCCCTGTTATTTATACCTTTAAGATAAATTCTTCCATTTTCTGTGCCCACAAATTTAAAAATAATGTCCTTTTCGCCGTTAACCTCTACAATTCTGCTTCCAATAACATAATATCCTGTCTTTACAAGGAATTCTCCAAGGAAATCAAAAATGTATTTTTTAGAGAAGGGATTGAAAATGGAAATTTCGTTCTTCCCCTCTATAGCTGGAAAAAGTGTCCCCACAACGAGTTCTTTCTTGCCATCATGGTCAAGGTCAAGAACCTTATATGAGCCATACAGTCTGAGAGGCTGGACATTTATTGGTTTTGTGTAAAGAGGATATATCTTAAGCCGGTCAAAAAAATGGTAAAAAAGAAGAGCATTTACAGTCAAAAATGCCAGAACTACAAATAACAAAACTCCCTTTTTCACCCAACCCCCTTTTTATTATTTTAATTTTACAACGAAAAAAATAAAAGATAAATTACCCGGATTGCAGTTCTTTATCTTTGACTTCGGACTCTTTTACCCGGATTCTCTCAATATGAAAGGCTTTACCGGTCTGTCTGTCTATTTTAATAAAAACACCGCACATTATAACTTCTCCCGTCTTTTCTGGCTCCAACTTTTTTCCTCTTCCATAAAGCATTCTATCGATGACTTTCTCCTTTTTCATCCCTATAACGGATTCTTCTATGCCAACCATTCCTGCATCGGTTATATAGGCTGTTCCATTTATAATCGTCTCATCCGATGTCTGTATATGTGTATGTGTACCAATAAGAGCAGAGACTCTTCCAGCGGCATAGAAAGCCATGGCTTTCTTTTCTCCTGTTGCTTCTGCATGAAAATCCACTATTTTTATCCTGTAACTCTGCAGTTCTTCAAGGATTGAATCAAGTTTCCTGAAAGGACAATCTATGGCTTCCATAAAAACTCTTCCCTGGAGATTAATCACGGCGAAGGATGTCCCATCTTCCAGCACTTTTTTAAAAACTCCGGTTCCTTCATTACCCTCAGGGTAATTTGCGGGCCTAAGAACCCTTGGGTCTTCAAGAGCCTCCACCGATTCCTTTCTATCCCAGATATGATTACCTGAAGTTATAACATCTATACCAACTCTGAACATAGACTGAGCAATCCTTTTTGAAATTCCAAAACCGCCAGCTACATTTTCCCCATTTGCTATTATAAGGTCAGGCTCATAAACCCTTTTAAAGTACTCTATCCTGTCGAAAAGTGCCCTTCTTCCAGGGGAGGCAAATACATCTCCAAAAAAAATAACTCTGAATTCACTTTGAGTACTCAACCGCTCTTACCTCCCTTATCACAGTAACCTTTATCTGACCCGGATAGGTGAGCTCCTTTTCGATCCTTCTTGCAAGCTCATAAGAAAGGATGTATGCATCGTCGTCTGAGATTTTCTCGCTGTTTACTATCACCCTTATTTCCCTGCCTGCCTGAAGAGCAAACGCTTTGGTAACTCCGGAGTATTCTGAAGCTATTTTCTCAAGGGTTTCAATCCTTTTTATGTAGTGTTCTAAAAGTTCTCTTCTTGCACCGGGCCTTGCTGCCGAAAGGGTATCAGCTGCCTGAACCAGCACAGCTTCCACTGAAGGAAAATTAACCTCATCATGGTGGGATGCTATTGCTGCAATTACCTCTTCTGACTCCCCATATTTTCTGGCAAGCATTACAGACAACTCCACGTGGGACTGATTATAATCCCTGTCTATGGCCTTACCAACATCGTGAAGAAGTCCAGCTCGCAATGAAACCTCAACATTTGCTCCGATCTCCCTCGCCATATGAGCTGCGAGCAGAGCGACCTCCTTCGAGTGGGCAAGAGCATTCTGACCGAAGGAAGTTCTGAATTTGAGTTTCCCAATGTAGTATTCAAGTTCAGGATGAAGGTCCTTTATTCCAAGTTCCACAACCACTTCCTTTCCTATCTCTCTTATTCTTTCTTCTATTTCTGACTTAACCTTTTCAACGACCTCCTCTATTCTTGCTGGGTGGATTCTTCCATCTGCAACAAGTCTTTCTACGGCCATTTTGGCTATTTCTCTTTTCAAGGGGTCAAAGCTTGAAAGTATAACAGCTTCAGGTGTATCATCCACAATAAAATCCACTTCTGTTGCCATTTCGAGAGCCCTTATGTTCCTTCCTTCTCTTCCTATTATTCTTCCCTTCATATCGTCTGATGGTAGCTCCACTACAGTTACTGTAGATTCTACAACTGTATCTGCAGCACTGGTCTGTATGGCTCGTGCTATTACTTCTTTTGATATTTTTGCCTTTTCAGATTCAATCTCTTTCTCAAAATCTCTTATCAATCTAGCCTTCTCGTGCCTTAGACTCTCTTCCACCTTTTGCATAATTTCCGCCCTTGCTTCTTCTCTTGTCATTTCTGCAACTTCTTCAAGCTTCTTCTCAGCTTCTTCCATAAGTTGTGAGGCTTTTTCTTCCTTTTCCTTTATCTGGGAATATTTCTGGTCAATCTCCTGCTCTTTCCTGCGAAGCTGCCTCTCTCTTTCTCGTAAAACTTCTTCCCTGCTTTTAAGACTTTCCTCTTTCTTGAGAAGCCGCCTTTCCTCCCTTTCAATCTTCTCCTGACGGCCCCTCATTTCCCTCTCAAAACTGGATTTATACTTCAGGAATTTTTCTCTCGCCTCCAGGGCTCCTTCTCTCTTAAGGCGGGCAGCTTCCCTTTCAGCCTCTTTGAGAATTTTCTCCCTTTCCCTTTCTGCTTCTTTTAATTTATTCTCCGCTTCCCTGTGATAAGAAGCGAAGAAAAATTTCTTTAATATATATGCCAATAGAAAACCAGCTATTAGCCCTATGAGAGTTGCAACTACAAAGTTAACCATTACTACCTCCTTTTATTGGAGGATGGGAAGGAGAGGTCAGCCCCGCGGTGAGGTGTGGTAGGGCCTCATGAACCCATATCCACAACGGACAGGGCTTGTTTCCTGCTTTAGGCTTCCCCGCGCAGGGGCATGCTCACCGCAGGAAAACCCGGGCCCCCGGTGAACTCTTGTTGGCTCAAGGGTTCCCAAGCCATCACCATCACCGCAGGGAATGTAATTTAAATTAACCATCGCTTTCTATTTCCTTTATCATGGAGTCAATTCTCCTTCCCAGCTCCTCTTCTAATTTTATCAATTTTTCCCTTTCTGAAAAAAGTTCTTCAGCTATATCCACACAGGCTGATAAAACAGCCTTCAAGGTATCAGGATAAAGTTTAGTATGTTCTTGTAATTTATTTGCCACAAAACTGGCGAGTTCCCTTAGATACTCTTCCCCTTTTGGAGAAGAAAGGACCATTCTCTGTCCAAGAAATTCAACCTTTAATTCAGACATTTCCTATTTCCCTATCAATTAAAGATATAATCTCTTCTATTTTTCTTTCTGCTTCCATTATTTTTGCCTTTAATACCCTGTTTTCCTGCTCCAGAATGCTCAATTTTTGCCTGTAATTTTCTCTGGAGGCTTTAAGCTCTTTGATTTTCCTCTTGAGCTCCTCCAGTTTCTCTTCAATCATACTCCCCTCCTCTTAGCCCCAAATTTCTCCTCCAGGTTACGCACTATTTCATCCACTGCTTGTTCTACTTCTTCGGATCGAAGGGTTCTGTCTTCTGCTTTAAAAATCAAAGACAGAGTTAAGCTTTTTTCCCCCTCTTTTATGCCCTTACCAGTGTAAATGTCCAATAAGGAAAAACAATGAAGGATGGAAATTCCAGTGGCCTTAATAGCCTCCTCTATCTTTGAAAATTTAACTCCTTCCGGGAAAAGAAGAGATATATCTCTCTTCACATATGGATGTTTTATTACATCCCTGAAGCTTTCTCTTTTTCCTCTAAGGAACATTTTTACCGGAATCTCTGCAGCAAAGACCCATCCCGGTATTTCGCATTTTTTCGTAAGTTCCCTATTTACTACACCCAGCCAGGCATCTTCCATCTTAAGACAGTACCCCTTTTCGAACAATGGATGTTCAGCTTCAGAAAACCTGGACTTCACACCAAATTGGGCAAAGAGGGCTTCTACCGTCCCTTTAAGTGAGTAAAAGGAACCCCTCCATTCATGAGTGTTCCAGGTCCTCTCCTGCACCACCCCTGTCTCTGCAATGGCAAGCCTTTCTTCTTCTACAGGACCTTCCTTATTCTCCCAGTAAGACTTACCCAGCTCAAAAAGAGCCACTCCAGAATTTCCCATCCTTAAATTCAGGGAAATTGAATCTAGAAGGGTAAGAAGCACTGACCTGCGAAGAAGAGGCTCTTCTTTATTAAGTGGATTTGTAAGCCTTATAGG
>JAGHBF010000158.1 GCA_021161165.1 Candidatus Aminicenantota bacterium | reverse complement strand
CAGGAATACGTGGATTCCCTCTCCAATCTTGTAAACGTTGCAAGGATCGTTTCCCTTGAAGGGGAAGAAGGAAAAGAGAAGTTAAAATCTTCTTTTTATTACTGGTTCGAAAGGAGATTTAGAACAGGAGGTATTAAAGAAAATTTAAAAGAGTATGTATCTTATCTAAGAGAATGCCAGCCGGTTCTTGACCTCGGATGTGGAAGGGGAGAGATGCTGGAGCTACTTAAGGAGGAGGGAATCGAGGCCATTGGAGTGGATATAAACAGCGAATTCATTAAGGAATGCAGAGACAAGGGACTTAACTGTATTAAAGCAGATGCCATAGGATACCTTTCTTCACTTGAAGATGAATCCCTGGGAGGAATTTTCTCCTCTCAAGTTCTTGAGCATTTTCCTGTGGAAGTGGTTGAGAAAATAATCGCTATTTCATGGAGAAAGGTGAGAAAAGGCGGAGTCTTTATTTCAGAAACTGTAAATGTGGCTTCTCCTGCTGCTTTCCACGGGGCATTTCTCCTTGACCCCACTCACATTACTCCACTTCATCCCCAGACTCTTTCGTTTTTTTTGGAATCAAGCGGCTGGAGGGTGGAGGAAATAATTTGGAAAAATCTTCCGGAACAGCTCCTGGAATTTCCTGCTCATAACGAGAGAGAAGCTGCCATAAGAGAAAATATCCGTCGCATAAATGGATTTCTTTTCTCTCATCGGGACTATGCCGTTGTGGCGAGAAAACCGTGATAGAATAATAATTAAGGAAAAATTAAAATAAATTTAGTCAAAAGGAGGTAGTAATGAATATTGTAGAAAGGGCAAAAAACTTGATTATTTCACCTAAGAGTGAATGGGAAATAATTGCCCCCGAGGAAACTTCTGTTCAGGATCTTTACTTTTCTTATGCGCTTATTATGGCTTTGATCCCCACTATTAGCAGCTTTATCGGTCGTTCTATAATCGGGTATTCATTCTTGGGAGTGACCATAAGAACTCCCTTTGTTAGAGGACTGATAGGTGCCATTGTTTACTTAGTCCTAGCGCTTGTTGGGGTATTTGTTCTTGCGTATATTATTGATTTGCTGGCACCCAGCTTTAACGGAGAAAAGGATATTCTAAGTTCTCACAAACTTGCAGTTTATTCCGCAACGCCAGGATGGGTAGGGGGAATATTCAGCATTATTCCTGCTCTTAGTATAATTGGCCTGCTGTTTTCCCTTTACGGGATATACGTGCTTTATCTCGGTGTGACTCCGATTAAGAAAGTTCCCAAGGAAAAAGCAATTGTCTATACCCTGGTTATTATTGTTGTAGCCATAGTTATCTATGCGATAATCGGTGCAATCGTTGGTAGCCTTATGGTTACCTCAAGAACAGTGACTGCCGGTTTCTAAGGAGTGAAAGATGAAGAAGTTTCCCATTCTCCTCATTTTTCTTTCTTTGCTATTTTCTTTGGAGATTCAGGATATAGGCAAACGTTATCATGCAGGAGTAGGAAGTATCCAGTGGATAAGCAGTAAGGCATTTGTCTTTACAAAAGGGAAAAAGATTTATCGGTATGACATTGATTCCAGCTCTTATGTGGAGCTTACAGACATAACCAGGAGTTTTAAGGAGAAATTCAAGAAAAAGCTCGTTTCCGGTTTTATTCCGCTAAAGAGCGGGGTGGAATTGTTATTTCCCGCAGATGAGGGCGTTTATATTTACAATCTTGATTCCGGAACTTGGGAATATTTTAAAATTCATGGCAGGGGAATCGATATTTCTCCTGACGGGAAAAAGATAGGATTTGTGGAGGATGGGAAGCTTAAAATTTTAATAAGAAAGACCGGAGAGATAAGGAACCTCACCCCTGACGAAGGGAAGGATGTATTTTACGGGAAGACTGACTGGGTTTACGGAGAGGAACTTGAACTATATAAGGGATTCTGGTGGGCTCCTGATTCCAGGAATTTGCTTTTTCTAAAATTCGACGAAAGAAAAGTTAGGTCTTATCCAGTCCTCGATTTTATCCCGCTTTATGGGAAAATTTACCATGAAAAATATCCAAAGGCTGGAGAAACTAACCCTTCAGTAAGCCTCGGTCTGGTGGATATTTTTGGAAGGATTAAATGGCTCCCTTTTCGTGACGAATACATTGGGAGGGCAGGATGGATTGATTCCCGGAGAATTTATGTTATTACTCTTAACAGGTCCCAGGATACTCTGAAGTTCTGGATTTATGATATTGTTAATGGCCAAGGAAGAGTTGCCTTTACTGAGCATAGCAGGACCTGGATAAACCTTACAAGTAATTTTGATTTTTACAGAGATAAACTTATATGGTGGAGCGAGAGAGATGGCCACGGTCATTTATATCTTTACAGATTAAAAAATTTAAGTCTGAAATTAAAGAAGCAATTAACAAAAGGCTCCTGGGAAGTTACTTTACTATATGGCACAGACGGGAAGAAGGTTTATTTTCAGGGAAACAAATCTTCTGTAGTTGAGAGAAGAATTTATTCTGTGGATTTCAGAGGCAAAGTAAAGGAGCTCACTCCCCTTAAGGGAAGCAATATGGCAATGTTTTCTCCAGATTTTCGTTATTTTATAGATTACCATTCGGATTTTCTCCTTCCTCACGAAGTTTTATTGTTCAGGACAGGGGGAAGATATTCAAAAATTGCTTCCGGTAAACCCGTAAACAAGCTTGGATTGATTGAGCCTGAAATTAAGCTTCTAAAATTGAATGGCAGGTTTTATTACACCATGATGATAAAACCCCCTAATTTTGACCCTTCAAAGAAATATCCCGTAATAATTTACGTTTATGGTGGTCCCCATGCACAGGTCGTCCAGAGGGGATGGAGAGGGTCTACTTTCCTGACAAATGAATATCTTGCCCAGCACGGATTTATCATTTTCAGCCTTGACAACAGGGGAAGTTTCGGTAGAGGGAAAGCATGGGAAGACTGGATTTTTAAACATTTCGGGAAATATGAGCTTGAAGACCAGTTAGCAGGAGTAAAATATCTTAAAACATTACCCTATGTGGATGGGAACAGAATTGGAATTTGGGGATGGAGTTACGGTGGGTACATGACTCTTACAGCCATGCTTAAAGCCCCTGAAGTTTTTAAGGCCGGATTTGCAGTTGCTCCCGTAACTGACTGGAAGTACTACGATTCTATCTATACTGAGCGCTATATGAGAACCCCTGCTGAGAATCCTGAAGGATATAGAGATAGTTCCCCTGTTAATTTTGCCTCAAATTTGAAAGGAAAGCTTTATATCGCCCATGGGACTTCCGATGATAATGTGCATTTTCAAAATACTGTGGCAATGGTAAAAAAACTTCTGGATGCAAAAAAGAGTTTTGAGGTTATGATCTATCCACAACAAAGTCATGGAATAGGGGCTTATAGGCTGGATGTTTTTAAGCGGCTTATAGAGTTCTTCCAGAAAAATCTATGAAAAAATGGATAATCCTTCTAATTCTGGTAGGAATTCTCGGAAATGCTTTCCTCGTAAAGGGACCATTCTTATGGGATGACGAATTTTTTATAGTTGAAAATCCCAATATAAGGCAAATTCACTTTAAGGATTATTTCTTAAAACCACACTGGCTTGAAACAGGCTTCGCTATGGGATTCAGGGGGTTTTATAGGCCCCTGGTTTCCCTTAGTTTTGCCGTAGATTACCAACTCTATAAGTTGGATTCAAGGGGATACCATCTTACAAATATATTTTTTCATATTTTGGCTTCTATCCTCCTTTTTTTAGTGCTCCTCGAAATAGGCTTTACAGAATCACAAAGTTTTTTAGCTTCCGCTATTTTCTCATCTGCAGCAACTCTAAGAGAGGCTGTTGCCTGGATTTCTGCAAGAGGAGACATATTTGCACTTTTCTTTATGCTGCTTTCCTTCTATTTAATCATGAAACGAAAAGACCTATGGGCCATTTTAGTTTTTCCTTTTGCCCTTTTTTCTAAAGAGATGTCTGTGGTCTTCCCCTTCTTCCTGATGGTTTATTTTTATTATAAAAGGGAAAAATTTAATAGGGTTTTGCCCTTCCTGGTTCTTGACATTCTGTTCCTTATATTAAGATCACAGTTTACCTCTTCCAGGATTCTTTCAACTTATAGTATTCCTATTCTAATTACAAGGACATTTAAAGCCCTCGGTTTTTATTTTGTTCAGGGAGTTTTTCCTTTTACTGGTAGGGTTTTCCTCTCTCCGATGACGGTTTATACAAAATGGTGGTTTTACATTCCTGCCGCTTTGTTCATAATGTTAGTTGCTGCATTTGTTTTTAAAAGAACCTCTAAGGTTTTTCTCCTTTCAGCAATGAGTTTTATTTTGCTTCTTCCTTCCCTGGCTGTTGTGTGGATAGAAATTCCGCATACTGTGGCTTTCAGGTTTGGATATATTCCTGCAGCTTTTTTGGTGCCGATATCAGTTCTATTACTTAGCAGCAGAGAAATTCTTAAAAAAGTAGTGCTTCCTGTTTTTCTTGCAGGAGCAATAGTAAATTCTAATATAGTCAATCTTTACTGGACCTCATCATCCCTTTTTTGGGAAAAAACTCATCTTGATGCTCCTGAAGACCCTTACTTTGCCATTCGTCTTGCTGGAGTTTACATCCAGAAGGGCAGAGTAAAAGACGCTGAATCCCTGCTTCAAGGTTATCTTGATAGAACTAATAGTTATACCCCTGTTATCCTCCACATCCTTGCTCTTATTGAAGAAAGTAGAGGGAATTTGAGGAAGGCGGAGGCTCTTCTCACGAATTCCATATTTTTGAGTAGGGAATTTGAAAAATGGGAAATGAAAACTTATGGAGAACTTGTTTATGACCTTTCCTCCCATTACATAGCCCTTTCAAGAATTTTAAGAAAGCAGGGAAGGATAGAGGATGCGGAAAAACTTATGAAATCAGGGTTTTCTTCCTATGGGAAAAACCCTGACTTCAGAGATGAATATGCCATTGTTCTTGGACTCGCAGGGAAATGCGAGAATGCAATAAAGATTGCATCGAAAAGAAGGGAATCCGTATTGGAAATTTGCGCTCTCTGGAAAAAGAAGGACCTTTATTCTAGGGCAAAAATTATGTTGTACAGGAATCAGTTTGAGAAGGCAAAGGAGCTTTGTTCTTCCATTAAGGAAAACATAAAAAGGGAAAAATGCCTTTCTGAGACTGAGGAAAGGATGAAAAGGATGGGTCTTTTAAGACAAAACACTAAATAATCAGGATTTCTCCTTATAAATTTAGATGTTAAACTTTTTCAGTCAGGAGAGACAATGAAGAAATGGATATTATTTCTTTTTATTGTAGGAGTGCTTTCCAATCTTCTTTTAATTAAAGGACCATTTCTCTGGGATGATGATTTTTTTATTGTGAATAATCCCCATATAAAAAGGGTAGAACTAAAAAATTATTTCACAAGTCCCTACTGGATGGAATCAAGTTT
Source organism: Candidatus Aminicenantota bacterium (assembly GCA_021161165.1). Classification (GTDB taxonomy): domain Bacteria; phylum Acidobacteriota; class Aminicenantia; order S016-38; family S016-38; genus S016-38. The sequence goes on along the minus strand of JAGHBF010000158.1, from coordinate 4,854 downwards.
AACAAAGGGTTTTAAGGGGTTTTACAGACCGCTTGTCCCACTAAGCTTTGCAATAGATTATAAGATTTATGGTCTCAGGTCATGGGGCTTTCATCTTACAAACATAATTTTTCATTTGGCTTCATCAATTTTGCTTTTCTTCGTTCTCATTCAAATAGGATTGAAAGATAAACTGAGTTTTTACGCATCGGCAATTTTCTCTTCGGCTAGTACAATAAGAGAAGCTGTTGCATGGATTTCCTCAAGGGGAGATGTTCTTGCACTTTTTTTTATTTTGCTTTCCCTTTACCTTTTCCTGAAGAGAAAGGATTTTATGTCTGTTTTCTTCTTTATGTTTGCTCTCTTTTCAAAAGAAGTCTCTATTGTTTTTCCTGTTTTTCTTGTGACCCTTTTATTTTATAGAAGGGAAAATCTTAAACGAGTTATACTTTTTTTTGTAGCTGACTTTTTGTTTCTGGTTGTAAGGTCTCTTTTCACGAGTTCGAGTTTTCTGCTGAAAAAAAGCATATTTGTTCTCGCTGACCGGGCAATCAAAGCTATGGGATTCTATTTTGTTCAGGGTGCATTCCCCTTTACTGGAAAGGTCTTTATTTCCCCGGTCCAGGTATTTTCACAGTCACTTTTTTATATTCCTGCCTTGATTTTTGTTGTGTTGGCTATTTCCTTTTTTGTCAAAAGGGAAAAAATTTTTCTATTCCCTGCATTTCACGCAGTACTTCTTTTGCCTGCACTTTCTGCTGTTTTGTTCGCAATTCCCCATTCTGTTGCCTTCAGATACGGTTATATTCCATCGGCATTTCTTATAAGTTTTTCGGTTCTTTTAATAAGCAAGTTCGAGAGAATTGGCAAAATAGTTCTTCCTTTTTTGCTTATAGCATCCATTATTAATGCTAATATAATAAACTTTTACTGGACATCCGAAGAACTTTACTGGGAAAAAGCACACATGGATGCTCCCGATGAGCCATTTTTCGCAATAAAACTCGCTATTATTGAGTACCAAAAGGGGAATGTTCAGAAATCCATTAACATTTTGCGACCTTACATCTCACCTCCCAATACTTATACCCCAAAAATACTGGATTTTCTTGCATTTATTGAGGAAAGCAGAGGCAATCTCAGGGAAGCAGAGAGTCTATTGAAGCAGGCATTGCAGTTCAGTAAAAAAATAGAAAGGTGGGAGGTTCAAACATACGGGGAGATAATTATAGATAAGACCATGCTTTACAGAAATTTGTCCAGGGTGCTTTTGAAGGAAGGTAAAGTAGAAGAGGCAGTTTTACTCCTTGAATCAGGCTTTAAGAAATATGGAGATAATCCAGACTACAAAGATCAGTTTGCAATTGCCCTTGCTCTTGCAGGAAGATGCTATGAGGCAAGGGAGCTTGCCATTAAATGGGCTCAAGATGTTATGAAAATCTGCAATCTCTGGGAGAAGGGAGATCCATATTCCATGGCAATTGTTTATAGCTATAGAAAACAGTTTGAAAAGGCGAAAAAATTCTGCAATTCTTTAAAGGAAGGTAGAGAGAAATGTATAAGGGAAATTCAGATTCTAAAAAAGAGGCTAAAGGGGGAATAGACAGAGAACTAACTCCAGCTATGAAGCAATACATTAAACTGAAGGCGAAATACCCCGATTCTTTACTTCTGTTCAGACTGGGGGATTTCTATGAGCTCTTCTTTGAGGATGCAAAAATTGCCTCCCGGGTGCTGGAAATAGCTCTTACCACAAGAGAGAGGGGAAAGGAAGACCCAATACCTATGTGCGGGGTTCCCTATCATTCGGTTGATGCTTATATTGAGAAGCTTCTCAATGCGGGATATAAAGTGGCAATAGCAGAGCAACTGGAAGACCCCAAAAAGGCAAAGGGAATTGTTAAAAGAGATGTAGTTAGGGTTATAACGCCTTCCACCGCTATAGAAATGGAAGGAGAAAGGGGCGAGAGCTCCTATCTTGGTGCCCTGTGGAAAGATAGGGAAAGAATAGCTGCCGTTTTTCTTGACCTTTCTACCGGAGAGGTTCTCGGAGATGAACTGGATGAAATTGAACTTAAAAAATTCGTTTCCCTTCTGGAGCCGAGAGAATTAATTTCCAATGAGGAAGTCAAGGGAATAAGAGTTCAGAAAATAAAAACAGAGATTGAGGGTGAAACAAATTTAGATAAGGCGTTTTCTCTTGCAAAGAGATATGTCAGTTCCCTGAGGGGCAAAATTCCTGTTTTGAAGCCTCTTCGAAGACTTAAAAAGGGATTTTTTATTGATGATACAACAGCGAGAAATCTCGAACTTTTCAGAAATATCAGGGACGGCACAAAAAAAGGCTCACTAATTCAGGTTATTGATTATACCCTCACCCCAATGGGGGCAAGAAAATTAAGGGATACACTAAAATTTCCGCTTTCCACTGTGGAAGAAATCAACGAGAGACTGGAGGCAGTAGAAGAGCTTGTTCACAGGGGAATAGAAAGGGAAGAGATAAGACAAATGCTGGAAGAAATAGGTGATATGGAAAGGATTGCCACAAGAGCTGTGTTTGATGTTGCGGGTCCCAGAGACCTTGCTTTTTTGAGGGAAAACCTTAAAAAAATTCCTGGGCTGAAAGAAAGAATCTCATCGTTCGAAAGCAGAGTTTTACGTAGAATAGGTGAAAAACTTGATCCCCTCGGAGAACTTCTTTCCCTGCTGGAAAATGGGATTTCTGAAAATCCACCTTACCTGATTTCACAGGGTGGAGTTATTAAGAAGGGTTTTAACCCTGAGCTTGACGAATTGAAGGAGATTTCGAAGAATGCCAAGTCAGTTATAATGAGCCTTGAAAATCAGGAAAGAGAAAGGACTGGCATTAAGAAACTTAGAATTGGGTATAATAAAGTTTTTGGCTACTATATAGAAATTCCCCGTTCTTATACAGGAGCACTTCCACCAGAGTACCAGAGGAAGCAAACCCTTGTGAACAGTGAGAGATTTATTACTCCCAAAATAAAGGAACTTGAAGAAAAAATTATGCACGCTGAGGAGAGGATAAAAGAACTGGAAGAATGGCTTTTCAGAGAGATTAGAAAAGAGGTTGCTAATTCTTCTGAGAGAATAAAGGCGAACGCAGAACTTATAGCAGAACTTGACCTCGTTTCATCGTTTGCAGAACTTGCTGCAAGGAGAAGATATACAAGGCCCGTAGTTCACAAAGGGAAAAAACTTCAGATTAAGGCTGGACGGCATCCTGTAGTTGAAGTTCTAAAAAAGGGAGAAGTTTTTGTTCCCAACGATACCTTTATGGACGAGTCAAAGAGAGTGCTTATAATAACCGGACCGAACATGGGTGGAAAATCTACCTATCTGAGGCAGGTGGCACTTATATCCCTTCTCGCTCATTGTGGTAGTTTTGTTCCTGCTGATTCAGCAGAAATCCCGATTATGGATAGGATTTTCACAAGGATAGGAGCATCTGATTTTCTTGCCGGAGGGGAATCCACTTTTATGGTGGAGATGAGAGAAGCAGCAGAAATACTTTCAAGAGCTACAGATAGAAGTCTTGTAATTCTTGATGAAATAGGAAGAGGGACTTCTACCTACGATGGCATAAGTATTGCCTGGGCAGTTGTTGAATATCTTCACGATAGAATAAAAGCAAAAACTCTTTTTGCCACCCATTATTATGAGCTTACTGAGCTCGCAGAAAAATTGCCGGCTGTTTTTAATTATCACATTAAAGTTGCAGAGTGGCAGGGTGAGGTTGTGTTCCTTTATGAACTTGAGGAAGGCGCTTCTGAAAAGTCCTATGGAATCCATGTTGCAGCTCTTGCAGGATTGCCAAGGAATGTGATATCGAGGGCATGGGAGGTCCTTTCGGAACTGGAAGGTAAAAGGGCTGGCAGAAAGTCGAAAACCTATCAACCAAGCCTTTTTGAGGAAGAAGACCCGGTTAAAAAATGGCTTAAGGAAATAAACCCGGACAAACTTACTCCTCTTGAGGCTCTTGAATTGATTTACAAATTGAAGAAAAAAATTGGAAAATAATATTGACTTATGGTAAAAATTGCTCTAATTTCTTAAAAGGATGAGGATAGAAGAAATAGAAGTTTACGAATGGGATTCCCTTGATGCAATCAAGGAAAAGGCAGAGGTGATTGAAGAAGTAGGTAATCTTGACCTTTTTTCTTCCATGTCCGTTTTTTGCACCATCGGGGAAGATTATTTTGAACTTATTTATAGCGATACAGAGGGAAATTATATAAGACATTTTCCTGACGAAGATTTATTTTACAGGGCTTTGAGGAAGAGAAGAGAAGAATTCGGTGTGTTGGACCGAAGGGAAGGGTCAGATCTTGAGGACTTTTTTGAATGATCCCCTCCTATAATAAAAAAATAGTTCGTCTTACAAGTCTTGCATTTATAATTCCATCTTCTATGGCTGTAGGTTATGGGATAGGTTATCTCCTTGACTGGCTATTTAAGACCGACTCGTTTAAAGACATATTTCTTGTAATAGGAGTGATAGCTGGATTTTATGACCTGGTAAGGGAAATTCTGAAATATAACAGGGAACTTGATGGAAAGGGAAATTAAGCTTATAGGTTACATCGCTGCGATTTTTGCTGGAATAGGGACAGTGGTGCTTCTCTTTATAAGCAAAACAGGGGCTGTGGCCTTTCTATCTGGAGCTTTAATTATTTTACTCCATTATGAGGGAATTAAAGGTATTACCGCAGTGGTCAGTTTAAGAGAAAAAAGGAAAAAAGCCATGTTCCTTTCTCTTCTATTGTTTATTCTAACCATAGGGGTCTATGTGGGAGCAGTTTTTTTCCTTGTCAGGAAGGATATTCATATGGTAATATATTTCCTTTCAGGTGT
>JAGHBF010000052.1 GCA_021161165.1 Candidatus Aminicenantota bacterium | reverse complement strand
TTGTTATAATCTTACATCATGTGGAATTTGCTTTACTGGATACTTTTTGTTCTTAGTTTAGCAGGGCTTGGATTTTTTCTCTTTTCAAAAAGAGAGGACAGAGCTGTAGCATCTCTTTCTTTAACTTTTGCTTCCATTGGGGGAATCTTTGCCCTGATTGGCCATCCTTTTCTGGGGACCATGATGATACTTATATACGCAGGGGCTGTGATTGTGGGTTTTATTTTTGTTGTCTGGCTTGTAACGGGTAGGAGCGAGAACGGAAGGAGTCTCACAGCAACGGCTTCTCTTGTTTTTCTTGCCATAGGTTTCGAGTTGCTCGTTCTTTTTTCATGGTTCACAAAACCTCTTGAAGTAACGAAATTCTCAGTTGTTTCTCTGGGTGAATTTTTCTTAAAGAATTACCTTTATCTATTTGAGCTTACCTCACTTATAATTCTTACTGCTGTTATTTCCTCTCTTGTAATAGTAAGGAGGAAAAAATGAGTACCTTTTCCCTTTTGCTACTTTCTGCATTACTTTTTGCAGGGGGCATAGCAGGATTCTTTGTAAGGCGTGACCTTATAACAATGCTCCTTTCAGCAGAAATTATGCTTGCCGGTGCTAATCTTGCCCTTCTTGTATTTTCCACAATAAAAAAATCAATAGAGGCAGAAGCTGCAGTTCTTGTTATCCTTACAGTTGCAGCAGCTGAAGTTGCAGTAGCCCTTGCAGCTATAGCTGTTGTGGCAAGAAAGAAGGGTGAGGCTACAGAAAAAACGGTATCGGAGTTGAAGGGATGAGGGAATTATTCTGGTTAATTCCATTTTTTCCTGCTCTTGGAGCTGCCTTTTTTATAATATTCGGCAGGGTCATAAGCAAAAAACTGGTATCATGGCTTGCTCCTTCTCTTGTAGGAATATCCTTCGTTTTTTCACTCATTTCTTTCCTGCAGCTGAAAGGTGTGTGGATAAAGGAACTTTTTTCATGGATAAAGATTGGAAATCTCTCCATTCCTTTTGCCTTTCAGTTTGACCCCCTTTCTTCCATAATGGCTCTTACTGTCTCTGGAGTTTCATTCCTTATTCATGTCTACTCTATAGGTTATATGGCGGATGATTGGGGGTACAAAAGGTATTTCGCCTATCTGAATCTTTTTACCTTTTCAATGTTGCTCCTGGTTCTTTCCGCAAACCTTCCAATGATGTTCGTTGGATGGGAAGGAGTGGGCCTCTGCAGTTATCTCCTTATAGGCTTTTGGTTTGAGAAGGATACAGCTGCAAATGCTGGAAAAAAGGCATTTATAGTAAACAGAGTTGGAGATTTTGGCTTTCTTCTTGGAATCTTTCTCCTGTTTTCCCTTTTCGGAGACCTCAGTTTTAGTTTTATAAACTCTCATGTTGAGGGAATTTCTCCGGAGATGGCCACAGCTGCTGCGCTTCTGCTTTTTGTAGGAGCCACAGGAAAGTCAGCACAGCTTCCTCTTTATATCTGGCTACCTGATGCCATGGAGGGTCCTACTCCGGTTTCTGCACTTATTCACGCTGCCACAATGGTAACAGCGGGTGTCTATATGGTTTCCAGACTTTTCCCTCTCTATCATCATTCAGGATTTGCCCTAAATGTGGTGGCATGGATAGGTATTATAACAGCGCTTTTTGCAGCAACTATTGCACTTGTTCAAAACGACATAAAAAGAGTCCTCGCGTATTCCACCATAAGTCAGATTGGATACATGTTTGCGGGTGTGGGAGTTGGAGCAGTAGCAGCAGGAATGTTTCATCTCTTTACCCATGCGTTCTTTAAAAGCCTTTTATTTCTTGCCGCTGGATCAGTAATTCACGGTGTTGGAACACAGGATATGCGGGAAATGGGAGGTTTAAGAAGGGTTATGCCAGCCACATTCTGGAACTTTCTTATAGCAGCACTTGCTATATCAGGAATCCCTGGATTTGCAGGATTTTTCAGCAAGGATGAAATACTAAAAGAGGCATTTTTGAGCGGACACAAATGGATCTGGCTTATCGGGGTTGTGACTGCCGGACTAACAGCATTTTACATTTTCAGATTAATTTTTATGACCTTTTATGGAGAAAAAAGAGGTTGGGACCATGCACACGAATCTCCTGTTGTTATGCTTATACCCATGTCTATTCTTGCCTTTTTCTCAATTGTGAGTGGATGGATCCCCACAAGTTTTGCAAAATATCTCCAGCCTCTGGGTTACATAGAGATAAAAGAGGCCTCACATTCTACAGAAATTGTGCTTATTCTGATAAGTGTGGCAATAGCAGTATTGGGAATATTTGTAGCCTGGTTTGTGTATGTTAAAAGAAAGGGAAAAGGATGGAATTTTGGATTTATATACAAACTACTCTATGGAAAATACTATGTTGATGAACTATACAATTTGATAATTGTTTCCCCTTATAGAAAAGGTTCAGAACTAATTAACAGATATTTTGATACAGGTGTAATAGATAGGACTGTAGAAGGAAGTGGAGAGCTGGCAATGAATGGAGGAAAACTTCTTTCAAGGTTGCAGACAGGATTGCTCAAAGATTATGGTTTGTGGATGACAGTGGGAATAATTACGGGATTATTTTTTGCTATAAGGAGTCTGTTATGATTTCGGCCATAGTTTTTGTCCCTCTTTTTGTAGCTATATTGTATGTATTTATACCTGGTGAAAATAAAAAGTTTTTCAAAATAGGGAGTCTTTCTACAACAATTCTGGTATTTCTTGCATCTTTGTGGTTGTTTGTGAAATTTAACCCTGCAAATCCTCTTCCACAATTTGTTGAACTGAAGAAATGGATTGGTTTTGGCCTGAACTACAGAGTGGGAGCTGACGGAATAAGTCTCATGCTTCTTATTTTAACCACCTTTCTTATGCCTCTTGCAGTAGCATCTTCGTGGAATTATATAAAGGAAAGGGAAAAGGAATATTACATAATGCTTCTACTGCTTGAGACAGGAATGCTGGGAGTTTTTGTTGCACAGAACCTATTCCTTTTTTATATCTTCTGGGAAGCTATGCTCATTCCCATGTACTTTTTGATCGGAATATGGGGCGGAGAGAAGAGAGTTTATGCCACAGTAAAGTTCGTTCTCTATACAATGCTCGGAAGTCTTCTTATGTTGGTGGGTATATTTTACCTTTGGAAAATTTCTCCCGAGCATTCCCTTTACTTTTATGACCTTTACTCCCTGGAAATTTCCCCATCAGTCCAGATCCTTCTTTTTGCAGCTTTTGGGCTTGCCTTTGCAATAAAGGTGCCCCTTTTCCCATTCCATACCTGGTTGCCTGATGCGCACACAGAGGCCCCCACTGCTGGTTCAGTCCTACTTGCAGGAGTCCTGCTTAAGATGGGTGGTTATGGCTTTCTAAGGCTCGCTATGCCTATTTTCCCTGAAGGTTTCAGAGCGTTTTTCCCTTATCTCATAGTTCTCGCTGTGATAAGCATAATTTACGGAGCAGCCATGGCCTTTGTCCAGAAGGACGCAAAAAGGCTGGTGGCATATTCCAGTGTGAGCCATCTGGGAGTTGTAATGCTTGGTATATTCATTCTTACCCTGAAAGCATATACAGGGGGAATTTATCAGATGCTGAACCACGGTCTTTCCACCGGGGCTCTGTTCTTGCTTGTGGGAATGATTTACGAAAGAACCCACACAAGGGAGATGGAAAAACTGGGAGGTCTTGCAAGACCTCTTCCTGTGCTTGCAGGGTTTCTTATTATAACGGTTCTTTCTTCAATAGGTCTTCCCGGGCTTAATGGTTTTATTGGAGAGTTTTTGGTATTTATAGGAACTTTTGAAGCCAGCAAGACAGTAGCAGCCTTTGCCGCGCTCGGTATAATACTTTCAGCAGTTTATCTTCTCTGGATGTATCAACGTGTTATGCAGGGAAAGGTAAAAAACGCCGATTATATGAAGCTCCCTGACATGAATCTAAGAGAAATACTGATAATGGTCCCTATAGTAATACTCTATCTCTGGATGGGACTTTATCCGAAGTTTTTTATATCCAAATTTGAGAAGTCCGCAAAGTTTATGCTTGAAATAACGAATAAACCCCAGATAGCAAGAGTGATCCAAGGGGGTGGAAAGTGACAGGCCTTATTCCTCTTTTAATGTTAGTTGTTTTTGCAATAATTTCCCTGATTTTTGACCTTTTTTCCCTTAGAAAATGGGCAAAATTATCAGGTTATACAGGCCTTGTTGCCTCTGCAATCTTTATTTTCCTCCTATGGGACAAAAGGGCTGTTTATCTGAATGGGCTTTTAAATCTCGATGCGAAGGGAATATATGCTTCACTTCTTATAGTGGTTTTCACATTTATGGTGTTTCTTCTCAGCGATGGTTATGACGTTCGTATAGGAATTCTGGAAGGTGAATTTTATGTGCTTTTCCTCCTGGCTGCTGCTGGTGCAATAGTTATGGTAACCAGCGAACACCTTCTTGTTATATTCACAGGGATGGAAATATTGTCTATTGCAAGCTATGCCCTTGCAGGGTTGAGGAGAGATGAGCTTTCAAATGAGGCATCGGTCAAATATGCAATACTGGGAGTTGTTTCTTCTGTATTTTTTGTCCTGGGAATGGCACTTTATTTTTCGCAGGCAGGTTCTCTTGCGATTGACTCAAAGGTTATAGCAAATCCTTCTCCTGTTTTAATATCTGCTGGAGTGATGCTTTTTGCAGGGTTAATGTTTAAAGCCTCGCTGGTTCCCTTCCATATATGGACACCCGATGTTTATCAGGGAAGTCCCTCACCAGTGGCAGGCTTTTTCTCAGTTGTCACCAAAATAGGGGCTTTTATAGCCTTGCTTCGTATTTCAGGTTTTCTGGTAAATCCTGCCAGAGAAATCATAAAAAATGCCATTCCTGCGGCTAATGGGGAAGAAGT
>JAGHBF010000047.1 GCA_021161165.1 Candidatus Aminicenantota bacterium | reverse complement strand
TCATAGGAACACTCTCTCAGAGAAAATAAAAAAATACAAAATCAAGAGAAAATAAGCAAAATCTTTAAAAAATACTAAAAATATTAAAATATTCAGAGATATATCCCCTTGATTTAAGATATTCAGATTTTGTTATAATCAAAAGTGAAAAAATGATAAGGAGGTGAGGAATGAAGATTAAGCCTTTATATGACAGAGTGGTCCTCAAAAGGCTTGAAGAGGAAGAAGTGAAGAAGGGGGGTATTATTATCCCTGATACAGCGAAGGAAAAACCACAACAGGCCGAAGTTATTGCTGTGGGGGACGGTAAAATACTGGAAAACGGACAGAAAGTGCCTCTGTCCGTAAAGCCAGGAGATAAGGTTCTTATCGGGAAATATTCTGGAACAGATGTTAAAGTCGGTGACGAGGAATATGTGATTGTTCGTGAGGACGAGATACTTGCCATAATAGAAAAATAAGAAGGAGGTGAGCCATGGCAAAGGATATTAGATTAGGAGATGAGGTATTTGAACATCTTAAAAGAGGTCTGGACAAACTCGCAAATACAGTAAAAGTAACCCTTGGTCCCAAGGGAAGGAATGTCATTATTGAGAAAAAGTTTGGGGCTCCCAATGTGACAAAAGATGGAGTTACCGTAGCAAAGGAAATAGAGCTTAAAGACCCATGGGAAAATATGGGAGCCCAGATGGTCAAAGAGGTTGCCACTAAAACTTCAGATGTGGCAGGTGATGGAACAACAACAGCAACTGTTCTTGCACAGGCTATATTCCATGAAGGGCTTCGCTATATTGTTGCAGGAGCTAACCCAACTCTTGTAAAGAGGGGAATAGATAAGACTGTTGAAAAGGCAGTGGAAGAACTTAAGAAAATAGCGAGGGAAGTTAAAGAAGACGAGATTGCTTATGTGGCCGCGATTTCGGCCAATAACGACATGGAAATCGGAGAGATAATAGCCGAAGCAATGAAAAAAGTCGGGAAGGATGGTGTAATTACAGTTGAGGAAGGAAAATCCAATAAGATAGAAATGGAAGTTGTGGAAGGGATGCAGTTTGACCGTGGGTATCTTTCCCCATATTTCGTAACTGACCCTGACAGGATGGAAGTTGTTCTGGAAAATCCATACATCCTGATCCACGAAAAGAAGATCTCTTCCATTAGAGAATTTCTGCCCCTTCTTGAACAGGTAGCGAAAACTGGAAAACCTCTACTCGTTATAGCAGAAGATGTTGAAGGTGAAGCCCTTGCAACCCTCGTTGTGAACAAACTCAAGGGAATATTCGTTTCAGCAGCGGTAAAGGCACCTGGATTTGGTGAGAGGAGAAAGGCAATGCTTCAGGATATTGCCATTCTTACCGGTGGTAAAGTTGTCTCTGAAGATCTTGGAGTCAAACTGGATAAGATAGACCTCAGCTGGCTGGGTCAGGCAGAGAAAGTGGTTATTGACAAGGAAAATACTACTATAATTGGTGGAAAAGGTAAGGAAGAAGACATAAAGGCAAGGATTCAGCAGATAAGGAAAGAAATAGAAGAGACAACCTCTGATTATGACAGAGAAAAACTCCAGGAAAGACTTGCAAAGCTTGTTGGTGGAGTTGCAGTTATAAGAGTTGGAGCTGCTACTGAGCCTGAAATGAAAGAAAAGAAAGCCAGAGTTGAAGATGCTATGCATGCCACAAAAGCTGCGGTTGAGGAGGGTATAGTTCCCGGTGGTGGAGTTGCTTATCTCAGAATCTATCAGAGGATTAAAGACTTTAAACTGGAAGGAGACGAGAATCTCGGTGCAGAGATAATCAAGAAAGTTCTCAAAGTGCCCGCTTACCAGATAGCCTTCAATGCTGGTTATGAGGGCTCTGTAGTTGTTGAAAAAATACTTGCAAATGACGATGTAAATTATGGGTTCAACGCTCTTACTGGCCAGTATGAAGACCTTGTAAAAACTGGAGTAATTGATCCTGCAAAGGTTACAAGAATTGCCCTTGAAAACGCTGCCTCAGTTGCAGGATTACTGCTTATGACAAATGCTCTCATCTCCGAAATTCCGGAGAAAGAAGAGCCGAAGATGCCCGGTGGCGGAATGGATATGTACTGATAGATAGATTGAGAGGGGGCACCGTCCCCTCTTCCCCCTCCTTTTCCCCACACATTTTTTTGTCCTCTTTTTTATAGAAAGATGTATAAAATTTATACACCTCTTTAGTATTTATATCAAAATAAACCCAAATAAAAAGCTTCAGGATGTCTGGCATAGATTTTGCAATTGAAAATTGAGTTTATTTTTATAAAGGAGGAAAGGAGATGAGGAGAGCAATGTTGATTCTTGTTTCGTTTGCATTGTTGCTGCCCTTAGTTTATCCTGTTGGTCATTCAGCCACAGATGATAGAGTGTTTTTTACGATGTATGCCAAACCTAATCTTCTGTTTATACTGGACCAATCTGGTTCTATGAGATCCTGTGATGTTTATATAGGAGACCAATCAGATTACAATAATTTTAGAAGCTATACAACATCAGACGGTTGGAAAACCTTTACTTTTTCTTACTGTAGTGAGGATGGAGGTAATTACTATGCAACAAGGCTTGAGTCTGCAAAAAGAACTTTAATTGAGCTTATCGATAATTTCAGGAATGACCTTAACATTGGTTTTATGTACTTCCACCAAACCGGCTATAGTCAGTATAATAGTAAAGGTGGAAAAATAGTTTATCCTGTGAAGGATGTCTCAGACCCTGACAATTGTACTGATTCTAACCCTAATCAGTGCGTGTCCTGGAGACATGCAATGATGAATAGTGTTTATGAAATAGAGCCCTATGGTTATACTCCACTTGCTGAGACTCTGGATACAGCAGGGAAATATTTTACAGAAGGATTAACAGGGAGTAAATGTTCCAATGGCCCGTGTCCTTCTCCTATAACAGCATGGTGTCAGAAAAACTTTACAATACTATTGACAGACGGGTACCCCACTTCCGATAACTTCGAGTGCGACTGTGCCCCCCCTTACGGGTGTGAATACCAGGCTTATATTCAGGATTTACAAGGAAGCTGTAGCGAAAACTATGACCTGGACGGCGATGGAAACGGCAGTGATATTAAAACATTTGAGAGTCATCTTCTTGACGATGTAGCATGGTGGCTTTTCAATCATGACCTGAGGCCAGACCTTGATGGAAACCAGAACTTATCCACATATACAATTAAATTCAGACAGGGTGACTCCCAGTTGCTTCAGCACGCAGCACAGGTGGGAGGAGGCCAGTATTACGATGCGCAGAACTATGAGCAACTTGTGGATAGCATAAGAAGTGCAATCCACTACATTCTCCAGTCCACTCCTTCTTTCGCTCCCATAGCTGCTCCAAAAACAGTAACAGTAGGAGAGGCATACGGATTTATAAGCTGGTTTAAACCTTATGAGGACAGAAGAATCTGGGAAGGACATATGGAAGCCTATGAATTGAACGAAAATAATGAATTTGAAACAGATTCTGAGGGAAACCCGATAAATTCCGTATGGGATGCAGGTTTAGTACTGACAAATTTTCTTAAGAACCAGAATCTTAATTCTTCGACAGTTAGGAATAATCTGCTTTCCAGTATTTATACTTATGTTTACACAAAAACAGTCCCCCTCTCTGAAATAAACACGGTTCCAGGAAGTAATACCATCCTGGAATTTTACAGAGTACCTTCTCCTTACAATAAACTATCAAACATTCCTCCAATAAATTCAGCCCTTCTTGGTTGTACTCTTACTCCGAACGATACAGACCTTGTAGTGGGCTGCGACACAGTCGGAGACTGGTGGGGACATGGAGATGTATTTCATTCCAATGTGGTTATGGTTGGAAGTCCTTTTGCGTTCCTTAGATTTTTACCCCTTTACGGAAACAAATATGAAGAGTTTTATAACCAATGGAAGGACAGAAATCCTCTTGTTTACTATGGGGCCAATGATGGGACGCTTCATGTTGTAACAGTACAACAATGGGAAAACAATGGAGTAACCTATGATGCAGGAATGACTGTAAGACAATTTGTTCCAACCAATACCCTTCCTACACTTACAAGTACTGCCATAAACAATTCATGGGATTATTCAGTTGATGGATACATTACAGCAGTGGATGTAAGATTAAACGACACAAGTAAATCCTTTGAAGAAAGGGATTTCTTTACTCTTCTTACCTTTGGTCTTAGACAGGGTGGTAAAAGATACTATGCTCTTGATGTGACAGACCCCTCAGATGGGTTTGATTCTGACGATAACAATAAGGGATTTGGAAGAGTATTATGGGAATTCCCCAATGTTCCTCCTGTAAATGATATAGACTGCATTACCTACTGGAATAATGCAGGAGGTCCTCAACCAGGCCAGGCAGGTCCTCCCTATTTCGAAGAAATATGCTTACCACCTCCCTATCAGCATGAATGGTATGGAGGATACTGGTTGCCATTTATGGGAGAGACCTGGGGAAAACCAAAAGTGGGACTGCTCAGGTATGATGCCGGCGATGGTGTAGATAAGATCTATGCAGTCTTTGCAACAGGAGGTTATCCTGCTGATTTTGGACCTTCGGACTGGAATAATATATCCGAAGGAGCAGCTCTATTTATATTGAATGCAAGCTCAGGTGAGGTTATTAAAGCATTTGTAAACAGTGAGCCGACTATAACAGTAACTCAGGGAAACAGGACCGTCTATCTTCATCCTTCCTCTGACCAGTATGAGGTTGTAGATGACCTGCATTCTCTCGTGGGAACTCCGACTGTGGTGGATCTTAATGGCGATGGGATTATGGATACGGTCTATGTAGGAGATATTAAAGGAAATATATGGAAAGTTGATCTCTCCAGTGAGGATAAAGATAACTGGACAATGGGAAAACTTGCTGAGTTAGGAGAAGACCAGCCCATATTCCAGAAAGTGGCTGTCGCACTCGATACATGTGGAAGGAGATGGGTTTTTGCCGGGACAGGTAGAAGGGATGAACCTAAAAATGCCGACAATAGCTGGTACATGGTAGGGATAATAGACACGACAGGAATTCCTGACCAGCCCGTTACCATGGATGACCTTCAGGATATATCCTCCATTTTAACTGATGTGGAAGACATATTCTCTGAAGAGAATAATCCACCGTCTTTTACCCTGTCCAATACTTCTCAGGGATGGAAGCTTGAATTTCCTGATACAGGAGAAAAACTTTTCGAAGACCCATTTGTATTTGGTGACCTTTACTTTACAACTTATTCCCCTGCAGGAATAACAGACATATGTTCAGCTGGAGGGCAGATGAATGCTTACAGAATTTCTCTCCCGGGATGTGGAGGAGATGTAAGTGCAGTTAGAATGGGAGGGAGAGTAAGTGGTGGAGGAGCTTCTACCCTTGGAGGCTATGAAGTTTATGTTACAGATTCAACCCCTGGTTCCAAAAAGATAATTAAGCAAAAAACGCTTTCTTTGCCCAATATATTTGGACCTGTATACTGGAGGCTATTACATGAGGAAGAATAAAGGTTTTACTCTGGTGGAACTTTTAGTGGTGGTTGCTATACTCGGAATTATGCTCGCAGTGGCCATAACTGCATTAGGGAAAGCGAGGCATAACTGGACTTTGAGAGGAGAGATCAATGAATTTATGATGACTTTCTACAGGGCGAGAGCACTTGCGATGAAAGATGAGAGCATAGTAAGAATCCATTTTGATAGCATATCCAATCCCAGAAGGTACTGGATTCAGGAGAAGGAGGGAAGTTTATATATAGATGTGAAAAAAACTTCGCATTCTATACCTGCTCAGGCCAGCTATCTTATAAATCCCCAGGTTGATATAGTTTTTTTGCCAGATGGAAGAATGGTTATGGAACAGGGGACCGGTAATTATGTTTTAACCTTTTTTACAGTAAGAATTTCGATGGCCACTATTCCTCAGCATTATTTTCAAATAACCCTTTATCCTATGGGTGGGGTTGAGACAACAAGACATTTTGTGAAATAGGGGGGCAAATGGGAAATGAAAGAGGACAATTTATGATAGAGGCGATAATTGGCGTGGGGATTCTTGGATTACTTGTTATTTTTATTCTCTCAGCATTCTCTGCAAGATATGTTTTCGATAAAACCAACACACTAAGAACAGAAGCTCTTTATGTGGCTGAACAGGGACTGGAATTTGCGAAGGCTCATCCACAGGCTGTCACTTCAGGTTCACTAACCACTGAAGATTACGGTTCTATTCCCTTGTATCCCAATTATAAAAGAGAGTACCAGATCCAACAGGTGGGTAGCGCGGATATGAATCTTTATTTGGTTACCGTTGTCGTGAAATGGAAAAAGAGCCAGAAAAGTCAGGAGAGACAGTTACTTTCGCTGACCACCATAATAACAGGACAATAGGAGGATATGATGAAAGAAAGAGGAATGAGTATAGCTGAACTACTCGTGGTAATGTTTATTTTTGTTCTGGTGGGTCTTGCTCTGGTGTCGGCTATGATTTTTCATCAGAGAAGCTTTATTCAGGAAAATAAGAGGGTGCTGATAAAATCCCAGATAAGAACGGCTTTTATTGACCTTCAGGAGAAAATATCCCAGGCCGGTGCAGGAATTGCTGTAGCAGGGTCAAGAACTTATCTTGGAGCTGATACAACCACTCCTTTCAGGGGAATAATTCCTTTAAATTCCGGGAGTTTTAATACATCCGGAAAGGATACGGATCCTGATGGAATTATTATTGCTTATGGAGATGTGAGAACTCTTACCAAAATATCCAATAGTTCCTGGTATCCAAGTAATTCAACTCTTGTTATAGATAAGGTGATAAATCCCGTTTCTACTACAGGAGAATCACTATGGCAGGCAAATGATATAGGAATGATAATGTCTAAAGATGGGTTCTACATATTCAAGGTCCTATCAGTAAATACATCATCAGCATCACTTACTCTCAGGAGTACACCTGTTTATTACTCTGGAGAATTCAGTTACTCTGACAGTGGGGGTCCAATTCCACTTTCGTATAGGGATTTTTTGCCCAATTATCTTAATTCCACGAATCCCACAGCTGGTAATGTCCTTACCTACGAAAGGGATAGTTCTTCAGTGATAAAGCTGAACTTTTTTGGAATTTACTTTATAAGCAGAATTAATGGAGACTATTATCTTACGGTTAGTTTGGATACCAAGGGGAATGCGAATCCATGTGCAAATGGATTTGATCCTGAAGCGTGTGTTCCTCTTGCTAAGAACATAGTGGATATGCAGATGGAATACATAGTTCCTGATTCTTCCACAGGTCAGGTTGACCTTTATTGTACAAGTTCATCCCAGGATCCACTGGTAAATCAGGTTTTTGA
>JAGHBF010000132.1 GCA_021161165.1 Candidatus Aminicenantota bacterium | reverse complement strand
TTACAGCCCACAGGGCTATGTAAAACAACAAAGCAATTGAAGCATATCCGAATGCCTGAAGAAAAAAATCCGAAGTTTTTATACCAGCAGAACCGAAAATGTTTCCTTTACCTGTTATAAGCTGGTGAGAGGAGAATGTGAGCAGGCTACCGGATATGAATATAAAGATGAAAGTTAAAAAAATAAAAAGAATCTCAGATTTTTTTCTCATTTTTTATCATTATATCACTAAATATCCGCACAAATCCTTCAAGGTCCAGTTCCTCGGCTCTAAGTTTTTTTGGAAAATTTAAAGAAGACTCAGGGTATGCGTTTTTTAAATTATTGAAAAGGGTTTTCCTTCTATTGGAAAAGGCAACCCTCAGGAATTTTTCAAACTCATCCAGTGGAACTTCAAAAAGAGGGCTGTTTCTCCTTGTGAAAACAACAAAGGAAGATTCCACTCTGGGTGGAGGAGTGAAAGCCCCTGGAGGGATGATTAACCTAATTTCCGGAATGTAATAATTGTGGAGTAGAATTGAAAGAGGAGTTGTTTGTCTACCTTTTGGAGTGGCAAATCTCAGTGCTACTTCTCTTTGAAGCAGGAAACATCCTGCTTCAAACTTTTCTCTGTATTTTAGAAATTTCCTGAGAATTCGGGATGAGATATAATACGGAAGATTTCCCGCTGCAATTCCCTCTTTAAAAAAATTCAAATTTAACTCAAGTATATCTGCAATTATTACGTCAACTCCTGGAATGGACTTTTCAATCAGGATTTTTGCAGCATCAGGGTCTTTTTCTATGGCATAAACTTTTTTTGCCTTTTTCGCCAGGTATTCTGTCAGATTCCCTGTCCCTGCTCCTATTTCAAGAACTTCTTTATTTTCAATGGGACATGATTCTGCTATCTTTGTTAGGTAATACTTTTCATGAAGAAAATGCTGGCCAAGTCTTTTTTTCTTTCTCACACTCTTAATTTTACCCCTAAAAGCATAGGTCTGAAAGCTTTGTCGGTAATGATAAAATAGGAAATGAGGAGGGGTACCGAAGTGGCCATAACGGGGTCGGCTCGAAACCGACTTTCCGCCTTTGTGCGGAACGTGGGTTCGAATCCCACCCCCTCCGCTTTACTTTTATGTTATAATTTCATTCGGTCCGGAGAGGTGTCCGAGTGGCTTAAGGAGCACGCTTGGAAAGCGTGTGTCCCGTTATCGCGGGACCGTGGGTTCGAATCCCACCCTCTCCGCCAGCACTAATATATAATTAATCGGCGCCTTGCCTGTTCACCTGTTCCTTCCCGAACCCCGTCAGGCCCGGAAGGGAGCAGCGGTAAGGGAAAGGGCAGGGTGGGCAGAGAGGCGCCTTAAAAAAGATAATGAGATACATTCCTATAGCTCGAAGATATAGACCTAAAACCTTCTCTGAAATTGTAGGTCAGGAAGGCATAGTTAAAACCCTTCAAAATCAGCTTAAGACAGGAAGAATTCCCCATGCTTTTCTTTTTTCAGGAACAAGAGGAGTTGGAAAAACCACAACAGCAAGGATACTCGCAAAGGCTTTAAACTGTGAGAAAGGGATAACCCCTGAACCCTGCAATCAGTGTAATTATTGCAGGGCAATTGATGAAGGAAACTCTCTTTTTTTGATGGAAATAGACGGTGCCTCAAATAGAGGGATAGATGAGGTCCGTTCACTTCAGGAAGCAATTGTTCAAAGGCCTCTGGAGGGAAGATTTAAAGTGGTTATAATTGACGAGGTGCACATGCTTACTCAGGAAGCTTTTAATGCTTTACTTAAGACAATAGAGGAACCACCAGAACATGTAGTTTTTGTTTTTGCAACAACTGATTACCAGAGGGTTCCCGCGACAATTCTTTCAAGAACAGTACATTTCCATTTCAGAGAAATCCCTGCAGAAATAATAAAAGAACAGATTAAGAAAATTGTGGAAAAAGAGGGTCTTGAAATAGAAGAAAAGGCTGCAATTCTTATTTCTGAGGCAGCAGAGGGGAGCATGAGGGATGCGGAGACAGCTCTTGAAAAGGTGATAGCATATAGTGAAGGAAAGATAACGATAAAGGATGTTGAAAAAGCTCTTGGACTTGTCCCTTCTGCCCTTATGGAAGAACTTACCCGTGCCATAGAAAAAAGAGACAGAGAAAAAATTTTTAAAATCGTGGAGGAGATCTTTATTCAGGGATATAATGTTAGACGTTTTCTCAAGGATTATGTTGGATTTTTAAGAAGTGTTTTGTATGAAAAAATAAAGGGAAACAGAAATAGATTTCCAGGACTTTCGAGAGAAGACCTCATAAGATTTTCTAATCTTATTCTGGAGGGGGAATACAGGATTAAGAACGCTACAAATCCAAGAGTTTATCTTGAGCTTATGCTTTTAAAGATAAGCTTCCTTCAAAATGTTGTTGACCTTGAAGATGTTATCGACAGGATGATTAAAGGCAATATCCCAGAAATAAAGATGAGCGAAAAGTCTGGGACTGGGAAAACCGTAGAGGAAAAGAAGACAGATGTTTCTTTTGAGAAAGAAGAAGTGCAACAACCCACCTCTGAAAATCACAGTGCTGAATGGACAGAGGTGGTGAAACTTGCTGAGCGGAGAAGTAATATATTGTCCACAGCGCTTGAAGAGGCCCATTCTGTTAAAATAGACAAAAATACTATAATAATTAAATATAAAGGAACGGAGGGTGAATATTATAAGGAGAAGGTGGAATCACTTATGAATGTCTTAAAGGAAGTTACAAAAGAAATCTTTTCCAGGGAGATGGATATAAAAACTGTTTATATAGAAGAGAAGAAGGGGATCAAAGAACCAGAAAATGAGCGGGAAGAAAATCCAAAAATTTTAATGTTTCGTAGAATATTTAAGGCAAAGGAAATAAAGGAGGAATGAAAATGGATATAAATAAGCTTATGAAAGAAGCCCGAAGAATGCAGGAAGAACTTCAACGTAAACTTGAAGAATTAAAGGTTGAAGGAAGTTCTGGTGGAGGGATGGTAGTTGTAACAATGGATGGAGCGAAAAATGTTCTGGACATAAAAATAAGCGAGGAGATATTTAAGGAAAACGATGTTGAAATGTTACAGGACCTGATTCTCGCCGCTATTCAGGACGCTTCTTCAAAGGTAGAAGAGGAAAGTAAAAACCTTATAGGGTCTCTGGGATTGCCGCCTGGTCTGTTCTGATGTACAGGTATCCGAGGGCACTTGAAAAATTGATAGCAACCCTGAGCCAAATTCCAGGAATAGGAAGAAAAACTGCTCAGAGAATTGCTTTCCATGTAATTTCCATGGATGAAAAGAAGGTCTCTGAAATCGCCCAGGCTTTCATCCGCGCAAAGAGAAAAACAAAGGTATGTTCGATATGTCACAATCTTTCCGAAACAGACCCATGCCATATATGTTCATCTGAAGAAAGGGATTCCACAAAACTATGTATAGTGGAAAAACCAATTGATGTAGCTGCAATTGAAAGTACAGGAATATACAATGGAAAATACCATGTTTTAGGAGGTGTAATATCCGCTATAGATGGGATAGGAGCAGATGACCTGAATGTAAAAGATATAGGCGAGAGAATAAAAAATGAAGGTATAAAGGAAGTTATAATAGCTCTTAACCCTACCCATGAAGGAGAGATAACCGCTCATTATCTCATAAGTCTTTTATCAAATTATAAAATTAGCATTACAAGAATAGGTATAGGGTTGCCAATAGGGGGGAGTTTGGAGTATACTGATTTCGTGACAATAAAAGAGTCAATTAGATCTCGTAAAAAAATTAAATAAAGAGGTGGTCTCATGTACGGAATGATTGAAGTGCGATGGCACGGCAGGGCTGGTCAGGGCGTTGTAACAGCCTCCCAGCTTCTTGCCGAAGTTATGGCAATCGAGGGAAAGCATGTCCAGGCTTTTCCTCATTTCGGGGCTGAAAAAAGAGGGGCTCCTATTGAGGCTTACACAAGGATTTCTGACCAGGAAATCAGGGTTCACAGTGAGGTTGAAAAACCGGATATGGTTATAGTTACTGACCCCACTCTTATAGGTGAAGTTCCAATTACAGGTGGAACCGATGAGAATACCTATTTCCTTTTCAATGCTCCCTTTGAGCCGGCAAAGATAAAGGAGAAACTCGGTATTAAATCAAACAAAGTGTTTGCAGTAGATGCAACTACAATAGCTCTTGAGGAAATAGGAAGGTCTATACCCAACATCCCTGTTCTTGCAGCGTTTTTCAAGACAGCTGGTGGGCTTTCAGTGGAGAGATTCAAAGAATTGATCAAAAACCTTCTTTCCAAGAGATTCAAGGAGTCCGTGGTTGAAGCAAACCTCAGGACAATTGACAGAGCTATAAAGGAGGTAAAAGGGCTATGAAAAAGATGGGTTGGAAAGAATTACCTCCCGGTGCTATAAATCCATGGCCCGGGAATTTTATGGAAGTCAAGACTGGCACATTTAGAGGTGGTTTAAAGCCTGTATTCCATGCGGAACATTGTATCCATTGTTTATTCTGCTGGGTTTACTGTCCTGACAATGCAATAATAGTAGAGGATGGTAAAATGAAGGGAATTAATTACGATTATTGTAAAGGCTGCGGAATCTGCACAGTGGAATGCCCTACAGATCCCAAGAGTCTGACAATGGAAAAAGAAGAACAGAAACTTTAAGGAGGGGAAAAATGGCAACAAAAAGAGTTTTAAACGGAAACGCAGCAATAGCTGAAGCAATAAGGCAAATAAATCCTGATGTGGTGGCTGCCTATCCAATTACACCTTCTACTGCGATAGTTGAATATATAGCAAAATTCGTATCAGATGGGCTTATGACAACGGAATTTGTTACCCCTGAAAGTGAACATTCAGCAATGTCAATGTGTGTGGGAGCTTCTGCGGCAGGGGCAAGGGTATTTACAGCAACCGCATCACAGGGTCTTGCCCTTATGTTTGAAATACTTTACATAGCCTCTTCTCTCAGACTTCCAATAGTTGCAGGAATTGCAAATAGAGCCCTTTCTGCTCCTATAAATATACACGGAGATCATTCTGATGTCATGGGAGTAAGGGATTCGGGATGGATTCAGATTCATTCGGAAAATTCCCAGGAGGCCTATGACAATGTGATTCAGGCATTCAGAATAGGTGAACATAAAGATGTTTCCACACCTGTGCTTGTTACTATGGACGGATTCATTCTTTCTCATGCAATCCAGGATATGTTTGTGGAGGAGGATGAAAAGGTTAAAGCCTTTGTAGGCGAAAGAGAACCACTTTATACTCTACTGGATGTTGAGAATCCCATCACTATAGGGCCTATAGATTTTACTGACTACTACTTCGAACATAAAAGGAGTCAATTTGTTGGTATTGAAAATGCTCCTAAGGTAATTCTTGAAGTGGCAGAAGAATTTAAAAAAGAATTTGGTAGAGAATACGGATTCTTTGAACTTTACAAAATGGACGATGCGGAAGTCGCGATAGTTGTTCTTGGCTCTACTGCCGGAACTGCTAAAGTTGTTGTTGACGAACTCAGAAGCAAGGGTAAAAAAGTGGGACTTATGAAACTCAGGGTATATAGACCTTTCCCTGCAAAAGAAGTTGCGGATGTCCTTTCAAACCTCAAAGCAGTAGCTGTTCTTGACAGGGCTGCTAGTCCTGGTGGAGTTGGTGGTCCTCTATTCACGGACGTAAGGGCATCCCTTTATGAATATACAAACAAACCCATTCTGGTTGATTATATCTATGGGCTTGGTGGAAGAGATATTGCCCCACATCACATAGCTGAAGTTTATGATAGACTTGAAAAGATAGCAGCCACAGGGGAAAGGGGAGAACTTCTCTCCTATATTAACCTTAGAGAATAGGAGGTATAAGATGGCTATAAGAGCAAGATTAAAAGACCTGGCAGCAATGGAAGATAAATTCGTATCCGGGCACGGACTGTGTCCAGGATGCGGGATTCCTTTAATGCTAAGAATGGTATTAAGAGCAACAGAGCATCCCCTCATTGCAGTAAATGCAACGGGATGTCTTGAAGTATGCTCCAGTGGATTTCCTTACACTGCCTGGAAGGTTCCGTGGATGCACAACGCCTTTGAAAATGCAGGTGCTACTGCAGCAGGAGTAGAAGCTGCGTATAAAGCTTTAAAAAGAAGAGGGAAACTCCCGGGTGGAGACAAAAAAATAAAAATTGTTGCCTTTGGAGGAGACGGAGGAACCTATGATATAGGTTTACAATCTCTTTCAGGCGCCATGGAAAGAGGTCATGATATAGTATACATCTGCTACGACAACCAGTCCTATGCAAATACCGGTGGACAACGTTCAGGAGCTACACCCTTTGGAGCTTCAGCAACAACTTCTCCTGCAGGAAGTAAAATTCCAGGAAAGCTCCAGTGGAGGAAAAATCTCACTGAGATTATGGCCGCCCATGGTATTTATGCAGCACAGGCTTCAGTAAGCCACTGGAAGGACCTTTTTCAAAAAGCACAAAAAGCCATTGAGATAGATGGCCCTGCTTTTATAAATGTATTAATTCCATGTCCCACAGAGTGGAAAACAAAAATTGAAGATGGAGTTCAGCTTGCAAAAATAGCAGTTGAAAGCAAGGTCTGGCCCCTTTACGAAGTAGAAAATGGAAAATATAAGATCAATTATTATCCGAAAAAGGAAGTGGATGTTACCGAATGGCTCAAACCACAGGGCAGATTCTCACACATGTTCAAGCCCGGTAATGAATGGATGATAGAAGAATATCGCAAGAAAGTTCTTGAAGAGTGGGATAGACTGGTCAGGTTGACAAAGGTTTAATAATTTGTAAAATAAGAGGGAGGTGGTATGAGTTTTCTTGTATTATACGGGGAAGAATACGAAGAAATAAAAAGAATACTACTTCAATTAAAGGAGGAGACCAACTCCAGAATTGCTCTGATTGTAGAAAAAAATGGTCAACCAATTGCATTTATAGGAGAGGTAGATGGAGTTGATACCACCTCCCTCGGTTCCCTTGTAGCAGGAAACGTAGCAGCCACAGAAGGCCTGGCAAGACTACTGGGAGAGCAGGGATTTTCTTTGATATTTGACGAAGGAGAAAGGGAAAACCTTCATATGACGCTCATAGCCAGCAAATTTATTTTAGCTGTTCTTTTTGACAAAAAGACTTCACTTGGGCTGGTTAGACTCAGGGCGAAAAACGCAGCTAATAGACTGGAAAAGGTGTTCAAAAGACTTGAAGAAAAAATGGAGCAGGACAAAGAAAAAATGGGGGAGGGAGAAAGTCCCTTCGAAGACATATCTGAGGAAGATATTGAAAATTTATTCAAATAGGAGTAAAAGAGAAAAATGGCATTGCTAAATCCCAGGCAGAAAGAGCTAATTTGTAAGATAGTTTACTATGGTCCAGGACTCGGAGGAAAAACCACAAATCTAAAGTATATATTTGAACATACTTCCCCTATGAGCAGGGGAGAACTTGTTACTCTTAACACTCAGGGTGACAGAACTTTATATTTTGACGTTCTTCCTCTTAACCTTGGAACAATAAAGGGCTACAAGATAAGGTTTCAGTTATACACTGTTCCTGGTCAGGTTTTTTATTCAGAAAGTAGAAAGATAATTCTTCGTGGAGTTGATGGAGTGGTTTTTGTTGCTGACTCCCAACAGGAAAGAATGGATGCAAACATAGAAAGTCTCGAAGACCTGCAGGAGAATCTCAGACAATACGACTATTCCTTTGCTAACCTCCCCTATGTTCTACAGCTTAATAAAAGGGATCTTCCAAATATAGTTCCTGCTGAAGAGATGAAGAAGATTCTCGTCCTTAAGGGAGAACCAGTGGTTGAGGCCGTAGCAATAAGGGGAATAGGGGTTATGGAAACCCTTAAGGAAGTCTCGAAGCTCGTTCTTCTGAAGTTAAAGAAGGAAATGAAATAAGAAGAGTATCACCTTTTTTTAACTTTTCCTTCTCAGCCTTCCCTGCTTTTGTCTCAAGAACGTACTTAACAGGCAAGGGAGAAGAGTAGAGCGGACACTTGTCTTCTGATGTGCGACAGGGAGGAACGTTCTTTTCTATTCCAACTATCTGAAAGTTTTCATCAATCCAGATTATATCAATTGAGAACCGCATATCTTTCATCCAGAAAGTTTGATAGGAAGATTCAGGAAAAACAAAAAGCATCCCCTTGTTTTCTTCTAATTTTTTTCTTCCGGACAAGCCCTGCTGCCATTGTGCAGGACTCAGGGCAAGTTCTGCCTGAATATAATTTCCTGATGGGAATATGACCGTTGCCCAGAGAGCTACTGCCAGCAATAAATTCAATTTCCCCTCACCATTGGAACAAAACTTACGCCTATAAGCCTTTCCTTTTTCCAGGAATCTTTGCCTGTTCGTGCTATTTTATATAGGTATTGATAATAATCACCAACAGGTATCACCATTCTTCCACCTATTTTCATTTGATATTTGAGTTTTTCTGGAATTCTTGGAGGAGCGGCTGTAACTATGATTGCATCATAAGGAGCATACTCTTTCCATCCCTGATAACCATCCCCTATTTTAAAATGAACGTTTTTGTATCCAAGTTCTTTAATAATTCTCTGTGCTCTTTTGCTGAGTTCCTCTATCAGCTCTACGGTATAAACTTCACAGCCAATTTCGGCAAGTATGGCCGATTGGTACCCTGAGCCAGTGCCTATCTCAAGAACTCTATCTCCTTTTTTTACTTCCAGCTGTTCGGTCATGTAAGCGACTATATAGGGCTGAGAAATGGTCTGTCCATATCCTATTGGGAGAGGGAAATCTCCATAAGCACTTCCTCGTTCCTGTGGAGGGACGAACTTTTCCCTGGGAACTTTTAGCATTGCTCTTATAACTTCTCTGTCCTTTATACCTCTTTTAATAATCTGTTCTTCCACCATAAGTCTGCGGAGTTTTTCGTATTCATCCATTTCAGTATGCGCGTGCAAAATAAGCAATATGCTTAGCAGGCTTGCCGCAAACAACGCACTTTTTCCCCACAATTTTATCTCCCTCATCTAAAGGTATTAATCTTATGGTTGCTTTGGTTTCTTCCTTAACTTTTAACTCACACTTCTGGTCTCCACACCATGGTGATATAACAAATCCTCTTTTCTCCTCAATAATCTCCTTTAGCTCGCTGTAATCCAGAGTTTCCCTTGTGTTTTCAAACGTGAACTTTTCAGACCTCTGAAATAGATTTTTCTGGACCTCTTCAAGTAATTCCTCCAGTTTTTCTTCCACCTCATCCATGTTTATTTTGACCTTTTCCCTTGTATCCCTTCTTACAAAGATTAGAGAATTTTCTTTTATATCCCTTGGTCCTATTTCAATTCTTATTGGAACCCCTCTCATTTCCCATTCTGCAAACTTCCACCCGGGGGTGTATTCTTCCCTGTAGTCATATACTGTTCTAAATTTTTTCCTTAGCCTTTCATAAATATTTTCCGCTACTGAAAGCACTGTTTCTTTATCTTTTACTTTGAAAATTGGAACAATCACAGCCTGGTACGGAGCAACGTGTGGAGGAAGTATAAGACCATCATCGTCGCCATGAACCATAATTGTAGCCCCAACAAGTCTTGTGGAAACTCCCCAGGAAGTTTGCCAGGCATATTTCAATTTCTGGTCCCTGTCTTCAAATTTTATATCGAATGCTTTTGAGAAGTTCTGTCCGAGGTTGTGAGAAGTACCTGCCTGAAGAGCTTTCCCATCTGGCATAAGTGCCTCAACGGTATAAGTGGCAAGGGCACCTGCAAATTTTTCCCTATCCGATTTTTTTCCTGCATAAACCTTTATGGCAAGTTCGTTTTCTATAAATTCTTTATAAATGTTCAGAATTCTTAAAACTTCTTCCTGAGCATCCTCGTAGGTGGCATGCACAGTATGTCCTTCCTGCCAGAGAAATTCCGTTGTTCTCAGAAAAGGCCTTGTAACCTTTTCCCACCTGACAACGTTTGCCCACTGATTTATAAGAATGGGCAGATCTCTCCATGACCTTACCCATTTGGAATACATGGCACATATTATTGCCTCAGAGGTAGGTCTTACAGCAAGGCGTTCCTGCAGTTCTTCCTGTCCCCCGTGAGTTACCCATGCCACCTCAGGAGCGAAGCCTTCGACATGTTCGGCTTCCTTTTTTAGAAAACTTTCTGGTATGAAAAGTGGGAAATATGCGTTTGTATGTCCTGTCTCTTTGAATCTTCTGTCAAGGAGTCTCTGTATATTTTCCCATATAGCATAACCTGATGGCCTGATGACCATCATCCCCTTCATAGGTGCGTAATCTGCAAGTTCCGCTCTTCTTATTACTTCTACATACCACTGGGATAGGTCTTGTGACTTTCTTGGAATCTCCTGAACCAGTTTTTCCTCCATTTATTCCCTCCTTTTAATGTATCCCTTCTCTATTAAGAAATTTATGGCGAGTCTAAATTCATCTTCTGTGATTGGCATGATCTGAAATATTTCTTTTAGAGATGTTTTTCCATCTATTAAAGATAGAATGAAAGCTTGAGTAGGAGAAAGGTCTTCCTCTGGTTTTTTTTTCACCCTTTCAAATACATCTGAAAACTCAATTTCTATGTGGTTTTCAACCTCGTGTAAAACTTCTTCTGCTTCTTCCAGTTCCATCTCTTCTTTTATTTTTTCAATAAGAGCTCTTGCCTGAAGGAATTTTGGATGGTGTTCATCAACCTTTTTTAGAAAATTATAGGCTTCTTTCATCTTGCCAGTGGAAAATAATTTAATTCCTTCCTCGTAAGGGTCAACATTTGATGCAAGAATTGCATTCAATTCGCTTATGTCAAGCCCGGCTTCTTCAAACTCCTTTCTGGCAATGTTCAGGTATTCAAAAACTTTCGTTCCCCGGGCTTTCCTGGATTTGGCTAAAGTTATCCAGTATTCATATGCTTTCTGATAATTTTTGGCAACATATTCTTCCAGGCCCTTCACAAGCAATACATCGGGAGACTTTAATTTGGAAAGTATTTTTCTGGCCATTTCCTCTGCAGGAGTATCTACATCCATAATTATCACGTTTTCCCTGAGGTCCCTTTCTCTTACTCTTACATCTTTTCCTTTAATAATTACTGTAACAGGAGCCCTTTTCAACCAGAGTTTCTCAAGATTCTCGAAAATCTCTCCGCGGGTAAAGTCTTGCAAAGGGAATTGAACTATTATAAGTTCATCCTTGAAATCAGATATTTCATTGGGAGAAGGTATTTTTACAAGTACAATTTCCTCTTTCTCCAGGTGCTTTGCAAGCTGGTCATATATTTCGTCTTCACAAAGAGCTATTCCTTTCATTAAGCCTCGAATTCTTTTCTTATGTCAGGATAGAGAGGAAATTCTTCAACAAGTTCTTTAACTTCATTCTTTACTTCTTGAATTACTTTTTCATCTGAGATATTATGAAGCACTTTTGATATAAGACGCCCTATTCTTTCCATTTCCTTTTCCTTCATACCTCTCGTTGTCAGAGCAGGAGTTCCAATACGGATTCCACTGGTTATAAGAGGTGGTTGGGGATCAAAGGGTATGGTATTTTTATTAACAGTTATTCCCGCGCGTTCCAGTGTTACTTCTGCCTCTTTTCCTGTTATTCCAAGGGAACGAAGGTCCACAAGCATAAGGTGATTATCCGTTCCTCCGGATACTATTCTTAACCCTTCGTCCTGTAGTGTGGCAGCAAGGGTTTTTGCATTTTTAACGATCTGGGAAGCGTATTCTTTAAATTCCTCTGTCATTGCAAGTTTAAACGCTACAGCTTTCGCGGCTATTATATGAACTAAAGGTCCTCCCTGTGCTCCAGGGAAAACTGCTCTGTTAAGGTCCTTTGCGTATTTCTTTTTTGAGAGAATAAATCCTCCCCTTGGGCCCCTAAGGGTCTTGTGAGTTGTAGAAGTTACGAAATCTGCGTATGGCACCGGGGATGGATGAACTCCTCCTGCCACCAGACCCGCAATGTGGGCCATATCTACCATAAAAATGGCCCCTACCTCATCGGCTATTTCTCTGAATTTTTTAAAATCTATAAACCTTGGGTATGCTGAGGCGCCTGCTACTATAAGTTTTGGTCTATGTTCCTTTGCAAGTCTTAGAACTTCATCATAATCTATAGTCTCTGTTTCTTTGTTTACTCCATAGAAAACGACATTATACCAGCGTCCGGTGAAATTAAGTGGATGGCCATGGGAAAGATGACCCCCGTGGGAAAGATTCATTCCCATCATAGTATCCCCTGGCTCAAGAACTGTAAAGTATACACCCATATTTGCCTGAGTTCCTGAATGTGGTTGAACATTTGCGAATTCAGCTCCGAAAAGTTCCTTTGCTCTGTTTCTTGCCAGAGTTTCCACAACATCAACAAATTCACAACCTCCGTAATATCTCTTTTTTGGATAACCTTCCGCATATTTATTGGTGAAAACCGAGGCAGCAGCTTCAAGAACAGCCCTTGAAGCAAAATTCTCTGATGCAATAAGTTCAAGTGTGGAATGCTGCCTTACCGTTTCATTATAAACCGCTTCCGCAATTTCTGGGTCTGCTTTTCTTAAATCTTCAAACATTTGAACCTCCTTAGCAATTTTCTTCAAGTTCTTTTATTTTATTAAGCCTTTTATCATGCCTTTCTCCTTCGTAGGGAGTTTCAAGCCATGCCATAATAAAAGCTCTGGCTTCTTCAGGACTTTCAATTCTTCCTCCAAAGGTTATAATGTTAGCATTGTTGTGCCGGGAAGCCATTTTTGCTGTATATATACTGTGAACAAGCGCAGCTCTGATTCCTTTTATTTTATTGGCTGCTATTGACATTCCGATACCAGTACCACAAATGAGAATACCTCTTTCTGTCTTGCCTTCTGAGACAGCTCTTGCAACTTTTTCTGCGTATTCAGCATAATTTACAGATTCAGTAGAATTTGTGCCTAAATCAAGAACTTCATGACCTGAATCTATTAGAAACTTCTTAACTTTTTCTTTTAATTCAAATCCAGCGTGGTCTGCTCCTATGGCTATCTTCATGTGAATATAATAATTGTTTTTAACCTGCAAGTCAATTCATTCAATCAATGGACAAAATACAGGGCTATCTTATTATAGTCTTTACTACAAGGTTTTCTTCGTTTTTAACATTGGAAATAAGCTCTATTTTTTTGTTCGTTTGATTTGAAGAGGGCTTTTCCATTACAACAAGGAGAATATATCCACCAGAGACTCTGTGAAGGAAGCAATTGAATTCTTCAGGGCATTTTTTCAGTTCAATTTTTATTCCCTTTTCTTTAGTATTAATTGTTACCACTCTGAAATTTATTCCTCCCCGGTTTCTATAGAAGCTCAATGTGTCGGGAACCAATTTTATTTTTCCTTCTACCTCACATAGATAATTTATCCAGACAGCAGGATATTTCTTTATGTTAGTCCATATTCTCACATATCCACGGTTCTGCCCGAGTTTTAAGTTTTTAGAAAAGAGCAGTTTAACTTTCCATTCTTTCCCTTCTTTTTCATACTCTGCTTTGACTGCTTCCTGTGGAAACGCAGAGACTTTTGTGATTTTAAATTCAGGATAAACATCAGAACTCAGGGTTATTTCTGCTTTACCCTCTTTTCCTGCTTTTTTTCTTATGAAAATAAATTTGTTAGGTTTTATTCTTATAATTGGTTTAACCACAGCGTTTATTGTAAGAGTAAATCTTTTCATGTCCGGATCGTCAGTGTAGACAATGGCTCTTTTGCTTATATTACCCTGGTATCCCGTCGTTCTTACCTTAAGGGTAATTTTTCCTTTCCCTCCCTGAGGAATGGTCTTATCGTAGCCCACTGTGGTACATCCGCAGGTTGCCACAACTTTTTTTATATTAACGGGCTTTTTCCCCGATTTTCTAATGTAAATTCGTGAACTATTGGAGTGCCTTCAAGCACTTCACCGGCGTAGAATATTTTTTTCTTTGTCGTAAGTCCTCCGCCAATCAAAAAAGCGGAAAGGACTATAAGAACTATGAACTTCTTCATTTTTCCTCCAATGTTTCAATTCTGAAATTTTTCAAAATTTCCGCTGTAGAAAGGCTGTTTTCCACTATTTTCACCTCCTTTATTCACTTAAAACGTAGAATTGAGGAGAAGAATAATTAGAAATTTACCCTTTTGCATTTAAAATATCTCCCTTTTTAGCAATTTATCAATTAAATCTAAAATGACTCTTTTTTAATTTGTTTTATTTTCCTCCAGGGGGAAGATGCTCTTCAAGAAATCTCGTTAGTAGTTCAAAAAGGTGTCTGGTTGTGTTTTTGCCTTCAAAAATTCCGTGTGACCTGTTAGGATACACCATAAGCTGGAAGGCCTTGTTGTTTTTTATAAGTTCGTTGACAAGAGCATAGGTATTCTGTATATGCACATTGTCATCTCCTGTTCCGTGGACAATAAGGAGGTCTCCTTTAAGCTGGTGTGCAAATGGAAGAGGTCCTGCAAGTTTATATCCCTCTGGGTTCTTATCTGGAAGGCTCATATACCGCTCTTCGTATATAGAATCGTAATATTTTGGCATAGTGACAGGGGCAACGGACATTCCTACCCTGTAAAGGTCGGGATATCTAAAAATAAGGTTCAAAGTTGAAGTTCCGCCACCACTCCAACCCCAAACTCCAATCCTTTCAGGGTCAAGATAAGGTCTTTCTTTAAGTAATTTTCTTACGGCTCTTGACTGCTGATCTGATATAAGTATTCCCAGTTTTTTATATGTAGCTTTTCTCCAACTCCTTCCTTTTGGAGCAGGAGTTCCTTGGTTGTCTACGCTCATTATTATATATCCATGCTGGGCAAGCATAAGATGCCAGAGATATCTTGTGCCACCCCAGCGATCAACAACAGTCTGTCCAGCAGGCTCACCGTAAACGTAAAAAAGCACAGGGTATTTCTTTGATGGGTCAAAATCAGGAGGCTTTATGCACCACCCATCGAGCACAATTCCATCTCCTATGTTCACCCTGAAAAACTCAACGGGTTTTCTTTTTAATGCATCCACCTTTTTACGGAGTTTTTCGTTGGAGGCAAGAACCTTTACAGTCTTATGGGAAGGAAGTTTTACAAGCTCAGTATATGGTGGAGTATCAAAGGTGGAGTAGCTGTGAAGTGCCCATTTTGCATTGGAAGATAAAATATAGTAATGAAAACCTGGCGAATTGACAGGGGTTATTCGTTTAAGTTTTTTGCCGTTTAAATTTATTCTATACAAATAGCGTTGAGCTGCATTATAGGGAGAAGCTATAAAATAAAGCCATTTTTTCTTAAAGTCAAGGCCTGCAATGCTTATAACATCATAGTTGCCCTTTGTTACTGGTCTAATTTCTTTTCCATCTTTTGAGACAAGATATACATGTCTCCAGCCGTCCCTTTCGCTCAGCCATGTGAAATATTTTTTATTGTAGAGCCAGTGGACGTTTCTTACAAGGTCTACCCAGGCACTGTCTTTTTCAACAAGAATGGGCTTTGCTTTTCCTGTCAGGGCATCTGCCAGATAAACGGTATCCGTGTTCTGCAACCTATTCATCTGCTGAAGTATCAGAGTTTTGCTATCTACCCATTCCATCCACGGGAGATAGTTATTTCTGGGGTCTCCCGGAATTTTTATCCATGTAGTTTCTCCCCCCTCTGAGCTTATTATCCCAACTCTTACGGCAGAATTTGTCTGTCCTACTTTGGGATAGGGTATTGGTTTAAGAACCGGATAAAGCGAATCTGTATAATTTATAAGGTAGAAAATCGGCACACCACTGGTGTCGAATTGCCAGTAAGCTATATATTTACCATCTGGTGACCAGCGAAAGCCATCTCTTAAGTTGAATTCCTCTTCATAAACCCAATCTGATGTTCCATTTATAACATTTTTTGAGCCATCCCGTGTTAACTGAATTATCCTGTCCTGATCAACATACTCCACATAAATATTGTGTTCTCTTACGTATGCCACTCTTTTACCGTCAGGGGAGAACTTGGCAAACATGAGGGTAGAAGGTTTTGCATCTCCTCCCAGCTTTTTGAGTTTCCATGTTTTAAGGTTAAGTACCCAGTAGTCGCCCCGTGTGTTTCTTCTCCATACTCTTTTACTGTTGGTATAAATAAGCAATTTTCCCATATCTTCCGTCCAGAAGAAATCCTCTATCTTCAGGGGCTTTTTTTCGCCTTCAGGTATGAGCTTTTCAGCCGGGACAAGAATTTTCCTGTGTCCTTTTTTCAGGTCGTAGAGAACAATATCCATGGTTTTTGGGTTCTTTCTGGAAGCTTCAAGAGTGGTGTAGGCATTGCCATTATTTACCCATTTAACCGGAGGAACTCTTTCAGCTTTGAATTCCTTTGAAGAAAAAATGCGTTCAAGTGTCAGTATGGAGGGGTCCTTTATCTTTTCAGCCAGAAGGCCGTTTACAGGGATTACCATAAGTATAATTGCTAAAGCTATAAATCCCTTTAGAAGTTTCGAAAATTTTCTGGAAAGTAAGGGTTCCATTTTTGCCCTCCTTAATTTTTTTATAATAATTCTACGCTCAAAGGATTTTTTTGTTAAATTTTTTTGTTTCTATTTATTTTGTAAAGAAAAAGCTGGCCCTCTTCTTTTCTGGCTTTTATTACGAAATCAAAGATATCCCTTTGAAGACAGAGAGCAGGATCCTGTGGAGGAAATCCTTCTTCTGGGATGAAAAACTTTTTGAAGGAATCGGCTTGAATAATAATCATTAACATATCTAACCAGTTAAAATCCTTTTTTAAAAGGAGTGATTTAAGGTATTCAGCACACGTATCATCCTCTGGAGTTGGCATCCTTCCATTTTCTCCCATAGCTACTATTTTAATATCGGAATAATTCATTTTCCTCAGATGTTCTGAAAGAGCCTTTGCTCCGGGAAAACTTGTTGCATAAACATTTTTACTGTATTCAGTAGCTCTTATTACACCCTGTACCCCTGCAGATGTTCTTAAAATAACGTTTTTCCCTTGCCACCGCATTTTTCCTTCTTTTAAAACGTGGTAGGGAGAATTTCCAAAGTCGCATCCATCAAATGGCTTTCCCCCAACTTCTCCCACCAGAATGAAACCTTTCTCTTCCTTTATTTTTTTTGCTATATCAGGAGTAGATGCAAGGATAATTTTTTCAACCCCAAGATAAAAAAGATAGTAGGCTGTGGAAAACGCCCTGAACACATCTATTATTACATATGCCTCTGCCTTTTTATTTATTCCATCAATTCCATGTAAAATTTCAACTTTCATTACTAACCTGAAGATAATGTTAACAATATAAATGGTAAAAAATCCATGTTTTTATTATAATCTAAAACAATACAACCTACATGGGACTCATGCCAGAGAAATTAAAATATAAAGTGATAAGAAGAAAAGTGAAGTATGCAAGGATTGAAATAAAAAGCGGTGAACTCAGACTTATCCTGCCTCCGGGACTGAACCCTCAAGAAGTAATATCCAGACATAGGAAATGGATAACAAACAGATTTCGGGAAATAGAAATAATTGAAAAAAAGGCGAAAGAACTTGCCCCTATTAATAGAAGTAAGGCAGAATTTGAGGCTCTTGTAAAAAAGTATATAAGCGAAGCTGAAAACTCTATTGGAGCCAGGGCAAAGGAACTTAAATTTAGAAAAATGAAAACAAGATGGGGAAGTTGTTCTCCCCGTGGTAATATAACAATAAACACCCTTGCAAAGGGTCTTCCAGAGGAACTTATAAAATACATAGCTTTTCACGAGGTTGCTCATCTTGTTCACATGAATCACGGTAAAAACTTTTACAATCTTCTCTTTAAGCATATTCCACAATATAAAGAATATAGGACCCAACTCCGCTTCTGGAGTTTTATTTTGAATAAAAGAAATTAACCCTGGGGGAAAAATCTCTATGAGTTGACGGCCCTTGAGGAAACCGCAAAAAATAAAATGGTAAAGGAAGGTAAAACCCCAGCAGTGAAAATTGAGAGTGGGAAAAATGACGGAATTATAGTTCGCATTTTTTTAATAATAAAAAGGTGAAACATGATGACAAAAACAAAGATAAAGGGAGGGCAGAGGGATATATATGCGAACAGTTCGGATATTGAAGCTTTATACGCAATCCAAAAATGTAGAATAAGGAATTGACCTGCTCCCCAAAAACTGGACAAGTTTCATCTCAAGACGTGAGAAGATAGCGAAACTTCAAAGACGAATATCTGACGGGTTATGATAATAAAAACTTGAAAGAGAAAGAAAAACAATTGAACAATGGTTTAAATTTTCCAATAAAGAAAGGCCCTATTCGGCTAACTTCTTCGGAGTTCTGTAGCAAATTGGGAATAAGCTACGTTTAATCTTAATATTGAACGTGTCAAAAAAAATTGAAGCATGCCATTTCACACGAAAAATCGCTTCAGATAAAAAT
>JAGHBF010000023.1 GCA_021161165.1 Candidatus Aminicenantota bacterium | reverse complement strand
GATTAAGCTCTTTTAATATTTCATCCCAGTGCCTTTTTTTAACCCTGTTTTTTAAGTTCCTCTTCAGGTGAAACCAGCATAATCCGTGCTCTGCTGCTGGGAAAACTTCTTTTATTGCACTTTCTATCCCTGCCAGATCATCACTTATAATAAGCTCTGGCTGTTTTAATCCCCTTTTTCTTAAATCATTAAATACATCTTTCCATACAGATGCTTTCTCTTCACCTCCGGGCAGATAATAACCAAGAATCTCTCTTCTTCCATCCACCCTGAGGCCTAAAACAACGTAGAGAGCTTCTTTATCAAGGCTGTCCCTTTTTAGTGGTATATATGTGGCGTCTATGTAAACTACAGGATAGTAATCCAACTTTCTAGTTTTGAATTTCTCTATTACTTCATCAGCAATATCAACAGCTGAGCTGATAAAGGAAGCAGAGACTGAGGTTTGTAGTAGTTCCTCTAAAACCTTGCCTGTCTTTCTTGCTGATACTCCTGCTATAAACATAGCCCTTATAATGTCATCGAGCAGAAAGGTTATTCTTTTCCTTTCAGGTAGTATGGAAGGTTTAAATCCGCTGTCTCTTGTTCTCGGAATTTCAAGGTCCATCTGTCCGAGGATTGTCTTTGGAGACCTTAAATAATACCCATTTGCTCTTGTCTCCCTGTTCTCCTTTAAGTATCTTTCCCTCTCCTTAACCATAACTTCTTCAATCATCCTCTTGAATTCTTTTGCTAATTGTTCAATAATTAATTTGTTCATTGGTTTTCCTCCTTGAAGGAATTCTTAAAGAGAGGCTACACAAAAGCCTCTCTTCCTTCAAGGGGTTGACACAATTAATTGTACACTGCCGAGAATGGTAACAGATTCCATTTGAATAGCTTCAGGGACATGTTCTGAACTGTATAAATATTTGGAATAATTCTTTTTGCTGGCGAAGTTAGAACGGATGCAGACTTAAATTTCCTATTATTAACTGGTATACTTTAAATAATAACCGATAGTAGAAAGGATAATAAGAATGCAACGCTCATAGAAAGGACAATGGACATTCCTACAACCTTTGCCCCAAATTCTCTCCATTGAGTTGCAACCGATGAAAGACATGGAATGTAGAAAGTTACGAAGGTTGTGAATACCAGTATTTGTTTTACAGAAAGGACAGTATGAAGCCTGGTGACTTCCACTCCAAGAGCACCTGCGGCCATAACGAGAGTTAGTTCCTTTCTTAAGAAACCGAAAACAAGTGTTATTCCCAGATTTGGAGGAAGAGAAAGTGCTTTCATTAGCGGTGCAAAGATAATGTTCGTATAATAATTTATCCCTGTGGCCTCCAGTATGCCAAGAAATATGCTTCCAGCTATAAGTATGGGCCAGGCATAGAAAACAAATTCCTCAATTTGAAACAGTAGTTTTTTAAAAGTTATTTTGAGAGAAGGAATTTTATATGTGGGAACTTCCAGAATTAACTCCGGGGATGGTTCCTTTTTGAGTATTGAAAGAAGTTTGCCCACTATTGCGATAACTATTATATTTGCAAAATAAAAGGCTATGGCATACCAGAAGCCCAGAAAATAGCCTACCATAGCAAGAATTACGGCTGTCCTTGCAGAGCACGGAACAAATGGAATGAGTAGAGCGGAAAGCACCCTATCCCTTTTATTCTCAAGAATTCGTGTGGACATAAGGGCAGGTACAGTACATCCATATCCAAGGAGGAAAGGGACTATTGCCTTACCATGAAGACCAATTTTATGCATTAGTGCATCTGTGAGGAAAGCTATTCTTGAAAGGTATCCAATTTCTTCGAAGAGAGATAAAAGGAAAACCAGGGGGATAAAATAAGGTAAAACTATACCTAAACCTCCTGTTATTCCATCCATAGTGGAAGAGGCTATCTCTTTGAGAAAAGGAGAACTTATGCTGGAGACGAGCAATTCTGAGAGATTTTCAAGAGGAGTTACCATCAGGTCTTCGAGAAGACTTCCTATAAAGAAAGCTGTGGCAAAAATCAAAACAAAAGAGAGAACCAGGAAAAAATATCCAAAAACAGGATGTAAGAGAAATCTGTCGAGCTTTTCGTCAAAACTGATTTTCTTTGAGAACTTTCTTTCAGTAACCTGTTCAGCTATTTTCATTGAAAGATGATGCCTTTCTGCGGAGATTACTTCATACGCCGGCAGTCCATGCAATCTTGTGAATTCTTCCTGTATTTTCCTTATGTCCTTAACTATTTCTTTTTTGGGAGGTAGAACTTCTTCAATGTATTTTATTGCCAAGAAACGATTACCCACCTTTTCCCCCAGTAGGGATACTGCTTCTTCTATGTGTTTTGTAAAAGGAATTTTGTTAGGTATTCTTGCATATTTCAGGCTTCTTACAGCTTCAAAAATGCCCTTACCGTGAATTGCTATCGCAGAGACTACAGGTACCCCAAGAATTTCTGAAAGTTTTTCAATGTTTATTTTTATACCTTTTCTCTCAGCTTCATCCATCATATTCAAAATGATTACCATGGGCTTTTCAAGCTCGGTAAGTTCCAGAGTAAGTTCAAGAGACCTCCATATTAGAGAAGCATCTATTACATTTACAATAATGTCGTAGTCTTCATTGATGAGAAAATTCAATGTTGCTTCTTCTGCTTCATCAGTGGGGAAAAGGGAATATGTGCCTGGAAGGTCTATGAATTCGTATTCCTGGGAGTAGAATTTTACTTTTGCTCTGGAAAGCTTAACAGTTGTTCCAGGAAAATTAGATGTCTGAACCTTTATTCCTGATATCTGAGAGAAAAAAGAGGATTTTCCACAATTAGGTTGTCCTAAAAGAACTACCTTTTTCATAATGGGGCAACGTAAATTTTAGAAGCCATCCCTCTTCCTACAGCAATTTGAGTCCCGTTAGTAAGGTTTTTAACAAGCACAGGACCGCCAAAGGCTCCTTTATATAAGAGTTCTATTTCATCACCTTCTCTTAGCCCCAGGGTCATGACTCTCATTCTTGACATTCCTCCAAGAATGGCCACAACCCTGGCTTTCGTTCCAATTGGTAATTCTAATAGGGACACCATTTTCCTCCAGGATGAGTATTATAAATTCTAAAATAAAGCGTGTCAATATTTTATACTAAAAAAATAGGAATTATAATTCTT
Source organism: Candidatus Aminicenantota bacterium (assembly GCA_021161165.1). Taxonomy (GTDB): domain Bacteria; phylum Acidobacteriota; class Aminicenantia; order S016-38; family S016-38; genus S016-38. The sequence continues at coordinate 376 of JAGHBF010000023.1, read as the reverse complement.
GAAAAAAAACGACATTTGTTTTATCTTATAGCTAAGAACTATTAGGAGGTTAAAAATGTTGAAGGTTACAAAGGAGAAATTCAAGGATGTTTATATTCTCAGACCAGAAGGAAAACTCGTAATTGGAGACGAAGTTGGGCAATTCAGAGAGGCCTTGAATGAGATTCTCGAAGAGGGTGCAAAGAAAATAGTCGTGGACCTTTCCAAACTTACTTACATGGATAGTACAGGCCTCGGAGAACTTGTTCGTTCTTATACCACGGTGAAAAAGAACGGAGGAATGCTGAAGCTTGCGAGCATGACTGAAAAGGTTAAAGACCTTATGTTTATGACAAAGCTTCTAACTGTTTTTGAGAATTTCGATACAGTAGAGGAG
>JAGHBF010000065.1 GCA_021161165.1 Candidatus Aminicenantota bacterium | reverse complement strand
TACTACAATAGACCTTCTTCTGAAATTCTTAGCAGGATAATCAAAATGGCGGAGAGTTTTTCCGGTGAGGAACTCCCTCCAGATGATATTGCTTTGTTTATAGGGAAGGTTAAATGAGATACGAGTTTAAAGATAGAAAATTACTTGAAAGAGCACTTACACATCCTTCTTATTCTTATGAGAAGCTTAATGACCCGAAATTTAATTATGAGAGACTGGAATTTCTGGGGGATTCAATAATTAATTTTGTGCTTTCCAAATGGTTATTTCTGAATTTTCCTAACTTGAATGAAGGTTACATGTCCAAAATAAAAGCTGCTCTGGCTTCAAAAGAAATACTTGCAGAAGCAGCGATTAAGCTGGGTTTAAAAGAGAAAATCAGGTTATCCAGAGGTGAAGAAAAGAGTGGAGGCAGAGAAAGGAGCACAATACTGTCGGATGTATTTGAGGCTTTTGTAGCAGCTGTTTTTCTTGATGGAGGATTAGAAGAGGCAGAAAGAATAATACATGAAGCATTGAAAGAAAAAATGATGCTGGTTGAGAAGTCAAAAGGCCTACCCTTCGATTACAGATCAGCTCTTCAGGAGTTTCTCACAAAGTCAGGGAATCCACCTCCCAGGTATGAAGTGATAGCGGAAAGAGGTCCTCACCACAGGAGAGAATTTGTAGTAAAACTCACGGTTGGAGAGAAAGAGTTTATAGGTAGTGGACCGTCAAAGAGAGATGCTATGTATTCAGCTGCCAAAGCGGCCTGGGAAAATATAGTCGGTAAAGAGAAGGAGATAATAAAAGATAAATTTTTCCTGGGTTAACCCTTTATCCCGAGCTTTTCCATTCTATAGCGAAGTTTTCTTTCACTAATTTTTAAAGCTTTTGCAGCTTTAGTTTTTACCCATTTGCACTTTTCCAGTGTTTTTAGAATGATTTCCCTTTCTTTTTCCTCTAATAGTTTATTTAACGATTTTCCTTCAATAGATTCTGGTTCAGGAATAACATTAAAGTTCATAATGATATCTTCTTCCTTTATTTCGTCGGAGTTAGTTATAATGATAGCCCTTTCAATCATGTTTTCAAGTTCCCTAACATTTCCAGGATAACTATAGTTTAAAATTTTTTCCATCGCTCCTTTTGAAACCCCGGCAATTTTCTTTCCTTCCCTTTTTGAGTATTTCTTTATGAAATAGTTTACAAGTACAATTATATCTTCCGGTCTTTCCCTTAATGGCGGGATAACCAACCTCAAAACATTCAATCTGTAGTATAGATCTTCCCTGAAATTTCCTCTTGCCACTTCCTGTTCTATGTTTTTATTGGTTGTTGCAATGATCCTAACATCTACATCTATTTCATTAGAAGACCCCAGTCTCATTATCTTCTTCGTTTGCACAGCTCTAAGAAGCTTTACCTGACTGCCAAGGGGAAGATCCGCAATTTCATCCAGAAGTAGGGTTCCTCCATTTGCTTCCTCAAATTTACCCCTTCTTAGCTTATCTGCTCCCTTTTCGGAACCGAAAAGTTCTGATTCCATTAGAGTTTCTGGAATTGCGCAGATGTTCACCTTGACAAAGGGACCTTTTTTCCTTTTTGAATTGAGATGTATGAGTTCGGCTACTCTTTCCTTACCTGTTCCCGTCTCTCCTGTAATCAGTACATTAGCATCTGTTTCAGCTGCTTTCCCGATAAGATCTACTATTTTTTTCATCTTATTCGAGCGGAAAGTCTTCAAGAGATTCAGTAATGGAGATTTTGTCCTTCAGATATTCCAGTTCCCTTAAAATTCTCGTTTTTTCAAATAATTTTTCCAGTCTTATTATTAATTCTTCCGGGTTGATTGGTTTGGGCATAAAATCATCAGCACCCTTTTTTACGGCCTCTACAGCAAGATCCATGCTGCCGAAAGCTGTTATCATAATAATTCCTACCGGAAAATCATTTTCTCTTATCCATTCTATTAGTTCCATTCCTGTGTGATAACCGAGTTTATAATCCAGGATCACAACATCTGCTTCCGGAACTTTACTTTTAGCTCTTTCTATATCTAAAGAATAACTTGCTTTGTATCCGTTTTTCTTGAGAATAGAGGTTAGAAGTTCAGCCTGGTCCCTTTCATCTTCTACCACTAATATTCTGTTATTCATTTTTTGTAACCCCCTTCAGGAACTTTTATTTCTATAACTCCTCCTTTATCCCAGTTGTTTGCGGAAATTTCCCAATTGAAGTTTTCTATTATTTTCTTTGTAATGAACAACCCTATCCCCATTCCATAATTTTTGTCGGAATAGAAAGGATAAAAAATTTTACCTGGATTTTTTATCCCTGGCCCTTCATCTTTAAACTTTAATATTAAATTGGCATTTTCCAGCTCTGCCTCAACACGTAATGTGCCCCTTCCCTCCATAGCTTCGGCTGCATTTTTAATAATGTTTTTGAAAGCCACGTTTAATAGATAGGGGTTGCAAAATAGCTTAATTCCATTCAGCTTGAATTCTATTTTTAAATCAGGAAAGAAAGAGAGCATCCTGCTGGCATTTTTATAGAATCCTCCACAGAAACCCACTCTTTTCCAGATTTTGAGGTTTTGAGTAGAAGCGAAAAGTTTTCCGTAATAAATCTTATTCTTTCTATTTCCCTTTTTGCTATCTTAATTAATTTTCTTGTTTCCTCCTTGTCTGTTCCAAGTGAGAGCTTTTCTATTATCAGAGAAAGAGTGTTTAGAGGATTTTTTATTTCGTGCGAAACACCCGAAGAGATTCCTGAAAGCATTATAAATTGCTCCTTTTCCTTGCGTTCCCTATCAAGCATAAGGGCGTTTTCATAGTATTTTTTTTCAAGGGAAATAATCGTGAGATAAAAGACTGTGGATAGTGAAAGAATTAAGAAGAGTATGAAAAAAAGATATATTTTTTCCTGTCTTTTTATAAGTTTGGAAAATGGTTGAAAAAAGCCAATAATCATTATCTTTTTTGTTTGGTTCGTAAATGGAATGGCTATCTCGGATATTTCCCCCACAGGAGTTGGAATTTCTCTAACCCATCCTCCTGAAACTTCTTCAGGAGAAATTATTGGCAAGAAAGCCTCATATTTTGTATTTGCACAGACCACCTTCCCGTCCTGAGCTATTATTGCTGAATATGCTACTCTGGATTCATTTATAAAGAATTGGACAATTTCTTCGTCAGACTTAGAAGAATTAAGAAGATTTAAAAGAGCTCCTTTGTAAACCCTTTGAATTTCTTCGATGGATCTGTTGTAAAACTGTGAAATATTGCGGGAAATAAATTGATTAACAATAAAGTATACAGAGAAGGAAACTAACAGAGAAAATAAAAGGGTAATGGAAATTATAAAAGTTCTTTTCAGTTGATGTCTTTCCTCCAGAGAGGAAAACCTTCTTTTGTCCTTAAAATCCATTTTTTACCTTTCCAGGTGATGACCCTGGCTATCATAAAATTTTCGTTTCCTGAAGAAGCCAGAGAACCTTCTACCTCCGCAAAGTCCCCTTTTTTAGGGGAAAAATCCTTCATAAAATCGGGAGGGGCCAATTCCACCTTGAAGATTTTACCATAGGTAGTTCTTATTTTTAAAATCCAGAAAATCCTGCCATGTAACGGTTCTTTTTTTGTTTCAATAATTGTCCCCTTTTTCTGTATAGCATTGGAGGGATTATAAAAGTAAATAGAGAGCAAAAAAACTGGAGCTAAGGAAAAGAGAATTTTTTTCATATAGTTATTATGGTAATTTTTATTCCCATTACTTAGCGAGTAAGGATAAAGTTTTATAGGACAATTTTGTAAAATTATGTACAAAATTGTCGATGACCACAAAAAAGTGAATAGCATGTCCTGAAAATAGGACAGGGTGGAAAGAAGGCCCTCGTATAAAAGGAAAAAGTCTGGCATAAATTTTGCTATAATAAAGATGGAGGTGCAAGATGAAAAAAATAACTGTCATAGCAATGTTGTTTATAATGGTTATTCCAGTTATGCTGATGGCAAGGTCTCCCTATGATTCTTTAGAAGATAGTTACAGGTATTTTGCGAGAATAAGTCATCTTGAAGGCCAGGTGTTTATAGAAAGAGCAGGTGAAGAAGGTATTGAAGATGCTACTGTAAATATGCCTGTTGGCGAAGGAGATAGAATTTTTACAGGAGAAAATGGTCTCGCTGAAGTGTATGTGGGATATTCTACTTATATAAGATTAAACAGAAGGACCAAGGTGGATTTTAATATTCTGCCATTCGAAAACCACAGAAGGCTTGAGCTCAGACTTGTATATGGAGATATATTTATCAGGACCTTCGACAGCAGAATAAAAATTTTTCTCGAAGCAAGGGATGCAGAATTTATGCCTATTGAGAAGGGACTTTATAGGGTTACTTATGATAGAGGAGAATTAAGGTTTGCTGTTTCAGAAGGTTATGCCGGGTTGTCTATAGGACGGGAAGATATAGACATAAATTCTCATGAGATAGTTGTTGTTACTGAAGATAAAATTTTTGGCCCGGATAGGATAAATTTTAGCGATGATTTCTATATTTGGAATAGAGAAAGAGATAGAAGAATTGAAAGGAGTTACAGATATAGCAGGTATTTACCACCTGAGTTGAGCGATTACGCCTGGGAACTTGAGACTTATGGTTCTTGGAGATATGTCCCTCCTTATGGATGGGTCTGGGTTCCAAGAAGGGTTTATGATGATTGGAGACCATATTACTACGGTCGCTGGGTTTGGTTCCCGGAAGGCTGGTTCTGGGTAGGATACGAGCCATGGGGATGGGTGGTTTACCATTACGGACGCTGGGGCTGGAGCGCAAGAATAGGCTGGTACTGGATTCCCGTTCCCTCATGGGGTTACGCCTGGGTGGACTGGACGTGGTTTGATGGATACATAGGATGGTGCCCTCTGGATTTTTATGGAAGGCCAATAATCATAATAAACAACATGGTATATCACTATTATGACTATGTCCCTCTTTATTCTTCATCATGGGTATTTGTGAGGAAAGACCAGTTTATAGCAAGAAATATAAGACATGCAGCATTAAGAAAATCCCAGCTAAGGTCTCTCGGAGTCAGTAAAGTGAAAGTTTACTCTACACCTCCCGCTTTAAAGCCAGTTTATGCAGTTAAGAAGACTTCTATAGGCTATAAGAAAGTGATCAAGGGGATGAGCCCTGTTACAGGATATTCTAAGACAGGAGCTGTAAGAAAAGGTTATACCGTTTCCGGAAAAGCAGGAAGCACCTATACTGGCAGGGGATCGACCATTACTAAAGGTGCAGTATCCAAAGGAAGCACAGGTTACAGGAAAGGCGCGAAGGGAACATATACGACTCAGAAAAAGTCAGGAGCAGTGTCAAAGAAGAGTGCCAAAAAGAAAAAGAAAGATACTTACGGATACATGGAAGTTTACCCTTCAGCAAACTCTAAAGCCTACAAAAATAGCAGATATTATACTTCCCGTTCTGCTTCAAATTATTACGACTCAAATTATAAGGAAAAGTCAGCTGTTAAAAAAGACAGGGGCGGGAGTTATTATACCTATAGAGGTGGCAATTATGGATATAGTTCACATAAAGGTTACAGCTACGGATACGGAGAATATAGTGGATATAGCAGACAGCGTTCGTCTAAAAGGGTAATAGATTATGGGACTAAAAGTGGATATGGAAAAGAATATACTGGAACCAGCAGAGAAAATTATTACGGGTATAGTATAAAAAAAGGATATAGAAGCTGGAGCAGTTCCAATTCTTATTCCAGGAAAAAAGGAGGCGGTTTTATAGGCGCGATTAAATCGTTATTCAGTTCAAGAAGCTCAAGTTCTTCCAGAAGGAGCTCTTCTAGGGGATGGAGTTCTTCCCATAAATCGTTTTCTTTCTCAGGGACTTCATCCGCAAGCCGTAGTTCTTTTTCTTCTGGCTCACGAGGAAGTCATTCCTCTTCGTCTGGAAGTTCAGCTTCGGCAAGGAAAAAACATTGATGTAATATGTAGAGGAGGGTTCCCTCCTCTACATATTTAAAAAGTTCGATAATGTCCTTATTTTTCATTCTTATACATCCCTTAGAAGAAGGGATCCCAATTTTATCCTCTTCGGGAGTTCCGTGAATATAAATGTATCTCTCCCGTGTATCAACATTCTTTCCCCTGTTTTTGTTAGGCTCTAAACCTTCAAGCCAGAGTATTCTGGTAGTAATAAGATCTGCTGAATCCGGAATTCTGGCTATTCTTCCAGTAAATTTCCTCCCGACAAATATCCCTCCCAGGGGAACATTATCACCTATTTTTTTATAAATTCTGTGTACTCCAAAGGGAGTTTTATAGCTGTTCTTTTCGTTTCCGGTTCCGTATTTTGACGTAGAAATTATGTATTTCTTTAATATACGGGAATTTTCTACAATCAGTAATCTCTGTGTATCAATACAGATAACTATGAAAGTCTCATCTTTTTTTAACCCAAAAGCTAAAAGCGTCTTTATTATTTGATCCAGTCTCATACAAAGACAATTATAGCTATAGCAAGGATTATTAGTACAGGAAGAGTTAAATATTTGTAAACTCTTATCAGTTTAGCCTCATAATACTCGGCAGATAGAGCAAGGCATAGGTGGAGGGGAGAAAGCAGGACCCCTGAAAATCCACTTATGTAAAGGAGTGAAATATAGTTGAGATTATGTCCTACTATAGGAATAAACAGAGGGAAGGATATTCCTGCAAAGGCAGAATTAACTCCTGTGAGGAAGCCCAGTGAGAAGGGGATGCTAACCATCAAGAATGCCAAGAGGGAGTGAGAACCGGAGATTGAGTTTTTCAGTAAAGAAGAAAGTTCAGAATTTAGTATGTATCCTTTGAATATCATTACTGATGCTAACAATAGAAGGATTCTTAGGTTAAATGCCCTTACGATAATTCCCCATATTTTCCTTTTTGGGATACTTATAACAATGGAAGAAATAATAGCTATAGAAAGGGATACCAGAATATCCAATCTGGGGAATAAAATCAGCATTATTATAATAAGTAGGATTTC